>JAUVEX010000065.1 GCA_030594585.1 archaeon
CTTTTAACAAATTTAATGAAAAATCTATCGAATTAAAAGCACAGACGCTATATGAACCGGGTCCGGTTACATTACCTCAATCTGTGAGAAGAATGCAATTATCGCCCGTATTATCCTTGAGATAATGTTGTCTTTCTTCACCACAATGTCTTTTTCAAAAGAATATTCTTTCCCCGACGCATCCTCGTACTCAATAATTATCGTATGCGCGCCGATGCCTATTGGTTCGCGCATTGTTTTCTCTCTTAGCACACTTCCAAAGCTAAGTTCCTTATCCCCTATTGAAACTACTACATCATCTGCCCGGTAGTTTTCAGAGACAACCGTAAAAATACCCTCATTTGTGTTGTAATCGTAGCTTGCTTTAATATTGACTTCAGGCACTTCAAATATTTCAATTTGCTTTGTTGTGCTGTGCTCAAAATCGTCCCCTTTTATTGAAAACCGGATTTTTTTGATTCCGGTATCCTCAAAGGATAAAGGTACTGTCACATTCTTTGTGCCCAAAAAAGACAGTTTTTCTGCAGAATCCATGCCGTCTGCAGTAACATATATGGTCATGCTCTCGGAATTTGCGCGGTTGTTGGTCACTATTACAACAGCTTCACTCTTCTCGCCAAGTTTTATAGCATCCGGCAGAACAACTGAGTCGATAACCACATCGCCTGTATGGATAACTGTAAATTCAACGGTTTTTACAATTCCTGTTGATGTGTATGCAATCACCTCTTTTTCTCCCGCACTTTTTGGCGTGAATGTGAATTCCATTGTCCCATCGCCGATTGTTGTCTGTTCGATCACATCATCCTCAAGCACAACCCCCGCATATATGACATCATCGCCTGTTGTGCCCCGTAATTCAGCATATATGCTCTGGCTTTCGCCAAGCACAAGAACCGGTGAGGAAACATCCAAAGACAAGACCGTATTTGTCTTTTTGTGCGCCGCAGTTGTATCTACAACAAGATTTATGGATTTCCTTGTAAGCAGGCGCGAATTTAATGTCAAAGGGCATGTGTATATCTTGTTTGGATCAAGAGAAGGGTTTATATGCACTGTCCATGAGACAACCGTCTCTTTCCCCGGAGAAAGTATGATATTTTTCTCTACATCGTCAATATCTGCAATGCTGTGTGTTCCTGCACAAGGAAGCAGGGACAGTTTTACAACTTTGTATTCCTCAGGCTCAAACTTAAGCACAACTACGGCATCATCACCTGCTTCAAGAACTTCAGCGCTTTTTATAAGCTCGTAATTTTCCTGTTTTTCATCTTCTGTAAAATCAAGTATTTCAAGTTCTGTATTGTCCTCAATCCATGTAATTGCACCAACACTCATACCGGAAACTTTTATTTTGTTCTGATGCGAGAATTTTACATGCGTAGCATCCAGATGCCCTACTTCATTCCATGTGGGATCCACCGGCACCCAGACGCCAAGATAGCTTTCTGCATATGCGTGGAGCTCCCAGCCATTTTCGCCATAAGCCCATCCGGATACATATCTTGTAGGGATTCCCTGGCTTTGCGCAAGGGCAATAAAAAGAGTTGCAAACTCGCTACAGACACCCGCCTCAGTTTCAAGGACCCAAAGGGCATCATATGCTTTTGTGCTGTATGCAAGGTCGTATTCTATATTTTCTGTGACCCATGTTGACAGGAGCGCTATTTTCTCAAAATCGCTTTTAGCGTCTTTTATAATGGAATCCGCAAGCGCCTTTATTTCCGCATTGTCGCTTTGTATTGTATCTGTTGGTTCAAGAAACACAAGAATGTCTTCAGGAATAGTGTATGTGTCTGGAATGTATTTTGTTCTCTGGCTTTTGACAGTCACAGTTGATTGTGCGCTGTAGGTGATTGGTGTCGGCGGGTTTTCAATGAAAAAATTGAAATACTGGCTTCCGATTTCATTTGTAATCATATCCTGCGTTGTAACTACAGTTTGTGTGGGTGTCTTTTGCGGGGCTGCGACCGTTATGTTTGCCCATTCAATAACGCCTGTTGAAGATATTATTTTTCCATCCTGCACAATATTTAAATTAAGCTCAGACACTGCCGCCGGATCTGTTATTTCCGCGAATACCAAAACATTCACTGAAAAAAACATAAGGGCGAAAGAAATCCCGACAGCCAAACATATAAAATTACGCATGAATAAATATTATACTTGATGACTATATAAAAACTTCAATTCTTCGGGTGCTTTTATGGATGACTTAATAGAGATATGGACTGAGAAATACCGCCCCAAAAAACTTGAAGAAGTTGCAGGGCAGGATAATATCACAAATAGGCTTTCTGCATTTGTGAAGGAAAAATCAATCCCCAATATTCTTTTTGCAGGCTCTGCAGGTATTGGAAAAACAACATGCGCAATAGCTTTAGCAAAAGAGCTTTACGGGGATTCGTGGCACAGGAATTTCATGGAGACAAACGCATCAGACGAGCGGGGCATAAGTGTTGTAAGAACAACAATAAAGGATTTTGCCCGCGTAAAGCCGTTTGGGACCGCGTTTAAAATTGTTTTTTTGGATGAGTGCGATGCATTGACACCCGAGGCCCAGCAGGCATTAAGGCGCACAATGGAAAAATACACAAAAACCACAAGATTTATACTATCATGCAATTATTCATCAAAATTGATACCTCCAATACAGTCAAGATGCGCGATTTTTAGATTCAAGCCGCTTGAAGATGCAGATGTCAAAAAATCAATTGAAAAAATAGTTAAAACCGAAGGCCTTGAAATAACAGACAAAGGCATGGATGCCATACTTTTAGTTGCCGAAGGCGATATGAGGCGCGCCGTAAACACACTTCAGTCCGTAGCCATCACAGCAAAAAAAATCACAGACGAGGATGTTTATTCTGTGGCTGCATCTTTAAGGCCGGATGAAGTAAAAGACATATTGAATCTTGCATTGAACAAACAATTCATCGAGGCGAGAAAAAAGCTTGCAGATGTTATGCTTGTGAGGGGCTTATCAGGGCTTGATGTAATAAAGGGAATACACAGGGAACTTTTGGACCTTGATATTGATGAGCGAAAAAAAGCAATTCTTATCGACAAGCTCGGCGAGTATGAATTTAGAATTGTTGAAGGCGGCACAGAAGATCTGCAGATGGAATGTTTTTTGGCTCAATTGTCTACAATCAATGACTGATTTTTTGTGGTTTTATGATACCAAAGAAATTCCTTAATCTTTACAGTATCCAGTTTTTGTATTCATTTGGCCACATATTTGCTTTCAGCCTTCTTTTTTTATATCTTTTCAAAACAGGATTTTCGAATCTGGAAATTGCGGTTTTCAGCACCCTTCGGTTTGTGGGTGCGTTTATGGTTTTATTTTTTATCAAAACAGTTAATTTTAGAAGAGCAATAACAACAGGAATTGTTTTAAAGTCCCTCTATCTGACAGCTTTTGCCTGTTTTATTGCCGGCTTTGAAGCCATTCAATTATATACGATTGCAATTATTGCAGGAATAGTTATTTTCATATTCTGGACACCATATAACATCCGTTTTTTTGGTTTCGGAAACAACGGCAATAATGCGTTTATGGGAAGTGTTCTTTTCCTTTTGTGGCCCATGCTTAATGTTTTTCTCCCGGCAGCAGCAGGTTTTATGGCAAGAGATTTCGGGTTTACAGCAGTTTTCATTGTAGCCGCAGCAGCAACTTTAAGTTCTTCTGTTTTTGTTAAGCATACGGGAAAAGACGAGCCATTGCATTTTAATATCAAAAAAGCATTAAAAAACACCAAAAGCCTTCGCACAATTATTCTGCTTGAAGGGATTTTTGAAGGCATCATGTGGACTGCAGTGCCCTTAGCAACAATAACATTCCTTACAAGTGAAGTAGATTACGGCCTTTTCTTTTCATATGTTGGTCTTTTTGGTGCGCTTGCGGCAGTTGTTCTTGCAAGGATGTCAGATAATATGAAAAAAAGAACGATTTTTATATACCCTACCGTAATACTTCTGGGCATCTCAACAATGCTTGCGGCTTTTTCAAATACGCTTATCTTATGGGCTATAGCAAATGCCGCCATTGCATTTGTATGGGCTCTTGTTTCACCATTCCAGGTCGCAATTGTTCTTGATAAAAGCAAAAATCTTGTTGATTCAATGGCTGCAAGAGAGTTTTTTATGAATTTGGGAAGATTTTTCGGCGGCATTATAGCAATAATATCTCTGCTGCTTTTCGGCCTTTCAGAATATTCTCTTGTGGTTGCAGGAATTGCAATGTTTTTATTCGCTCTTCTGATTCACACAAAAAAATTATATTTTGAAGTCGCAACCAAACATTAAATTGCTTGAACGAATGCGACTTCAAAACCCGAAAAACAGCAAAGCTGTTTTTGGGCCCAAAGAATCTTCGATTCTTTCGGGGCTTGAAACGGAACCAAACAAACCACCGAGTTTACTCGGTGGTTGAACCAATGTTTCATGACCCTAAGAATATCGCCCGTTAAGGACGCCTAAAAGAATTAAAAAAAAGAAAAAAAGAAAGCGGAGTTATCCGCTCTATTCTTTAAGAAACTTAAGCGAATCTTCCGCTTATGGTTCCGGTTGATTTAAGTCCGCTTACAAGGTCTGTATCGTATATTATAGTAACTGTTGCGGTATAGCACTCGCCGGCGGTTCCACCATTTGAAACACCTGTGGCAGTCATACTGACTTCACTTCCCGGATTGACTGTTGTTGCGGGCGTAGTTACGGCAACATTTGTATCTATTGTGACACTTTGAACAGTTACATTAGTGTCTAGCCGGTTTACGATACCCATAGATATGTCTCCGTTTTCAGCAAGACTGTACTGGTTTCCAACAGGGACAATATTTGATGTCATATCCCATCCATTAGCACCGTTTGTACAGGACTTGTTTGAAAATACCTGTGTGTATAGAAGGGCGCCTACAATTGTTATTGCAAGAATTGCCCATCCGTAGGTCATTAGATACTCTGTTGCGGATTGTCCTTTTCTTTTAAAGTTCATTTTATCTCCCTCCTTTAAAGAAGAATTACATGTGTAGTATTTGTTTTGAAGTAGTATTTAAAGATTTCTTTAAAATGGCGGGTTTTATAACTAAAACAACTGCAAGCCACCAATTTATACGGAGAATTCACATTTTTGACGCGAGTTTAAACCATATGCCGCTTGCAATGCCTGTAATGATGCTGGACATGGCAATTGCATACCAAACACCTACAAGCCCCATGCTAAGCACGATTGAGAGAATATATGAAAGAGGAACCATAATAACAAAAAGCCGTATTATCGTCATAATAAGCTGCGGCATGCCTTTGCCCATTCCCTGGAAACTGGACATTGTAATAAGGCCTACAGCCATAAATACAAGCGTAGGGGATACAATTTTCAGGTATTGTGCAGTCATCTGTATTATTTCGGCATCCTCCGTGAATACTGAAGCTATTCTTTGCCTTAAAAGGAAAAATAGAACTCCTAAAAAGCCCATTATAATCACAGTTATCTTTGTCGCAGACCATGTTGCCTTTATTGCCCGGCTCATCTTTTTTGCGCCGGTATTCTGGCCTACAAAAGTGATCGT
>JAUVEX010000129.1 GCA_030594585.1 archaeon
TATTTCAAAAGTATCGCCGGATCCTGTAAAGTCAAAATCTATTTCAGGCGGGGCAAGGTTTGCGCAGTAAGACATGCCGATACATGCGCCATCATAACATTCATCGGAAGAGATGCAGTCACAGCCGTCTTTCTTTTTGACTGTAAAATTCCCTGTTTTTATCTCTATATTCCCCACAACATCGTAAGATGCTACAGAATAATCATATTCGTTTAAATCACATGCAATTTTTTGTTCTATTAAACAAGTGTTTTCTGCGGTTAGATAATTTATTGAACAAACGCCGACATGTGTTGTCACGACTGTTGTTGAGCAGCCGGAATCCGCATCAAAACAGTCAACAGTAAATGAAATAGTACTTGATGATGGTGCAGGATTTGGCGATACCAATACACTTGTTGCAGGTGGAGTTACATCACAAAGAGTTCCTGTAAAAAAAGAAACATCAAAATCGCTGCCGGAATCTGCGAATGGAATAGGCCCAACGCAAAAACTCGTATCAAAATCCGCTCCGGCAGATGTCAAGGACCCGCCGCGCAAATCCAGTGTAAGTTCAAAATCATTGCCGGAAAGAGCGCTTACAGGTGTTACAAACAACACCACAAACAACAATAAAAAAAGTATTTTTTTCATATAATCACATCAGCGATACCGCGGCTGTCCTAAATGTCTTTAAGACTTTTTTTTCTTCAAAATCAACAATCACCAAAAGGCCTTTGCCTGATGAATTGTATTTGATTTCATAAAGCACTTTTTCAGGAAGATCCCCATAAATTACGGGTTGTTCTTTTGCCATGCTTTTTATAATTAACGGTTCAAGCATTATTATTTTCGTGCCGTAGTTCGAATTTTCGCTTACAAACTGAATGACCTGCGAATCTTCTGATACAATGGCCAATAGTTCGTCGTCTTTCGGCATATTACTTGTTTGCGGGTTTAAAAAAACTACAACAATTGTGAGCACTATTAATATGAAAATCGCGTTTCTATCGGATACTTTCGCTGTTTTTTTCTTTTTCATAACATTACCCCGCAAACTCAAAGCTGAATGTGTTGCATCTCGGACAGATATATGGATTTTGGTCTGAGACTGTGACATTCATTGTGTATATTTTGTTCGGCACAAGTGAAAGCGCGTTTATGCTGCCTATATCGTGCGTTAAAATTCCGTTGCTGATTATGCCATCGTATGTGTACGGACCCCAGATTGTTGTCGTGTCTTCAATTATTTTAAGTTCAACTGAGCCCGATACAAGGGGAAGGCCATTTGACCGGTCTTTCACAAATCCTTGGAGGTTTATTATTGTTTGAATTGGTGTTTCAGCAGCACTGCTAACGCCTTTTGGAAGAAAAACAATCGTACCTCCAAGCACTGCCTGTGTGGTTATCTGTGTGCTCTCATCTAAACCAAGTAGAGATGAATAATATATTCTGATTGACCCCGGATTATTTGCTTCATCTCCAAAACAAGCATTTCCGCCCTTATTTGAAACAAAAGACATACTATTTGTGTCCGGAACAACTAAAGACCCGGTATTTATGTATATGTCCCCTCCAGCGCCGCCAGTATCAGAATTACGCCCTCCAGAACTCCCTGATGCAACAATAGATGGTAGTGTTAACTTATGAGCCAGTATCGTTATATCGCCGCCATTACCTAATCCCCCGCCTGCAGAACCAGTTCTTATTTTATTTCCGATATACACTTCCGATGCATATGCTTGCGTTTTACCGTTAATCACTACAGTACCGCTATGACCTGCGCGACCAATAGCCTGACAATTATAATAATCATTTCCGCCGTTGCCCCCGTGGGTTAATATAGAATCACCAATATTTATTTTGTCTGAACCTATGTCTATATTTCCTCCAGAGCCTCCATTAAAAGCACGCTCCCAGGCATCAGTACGACATGTGATTGAATTCCCACCAACGCTAGATAACGAATTCAAAGACAATACAGACGAATCAATACTTATTGAATTTCCGGCACCACCATGCCCCGCATGATATGTGCCACATATATCATACCCGTTACCGCCATTTGAATATACGGCATCCAGTGAAATAGTATTTATTGCATTCAATTGTATGGTTCCTCCACTGCCAGCCACACCATCCAAATAACAAGTATGCGAATTTCTAGAACCATTGGCAAGTATGCTGCCGGTTCCAACAATATTCTGTGCTGTCAAAGATATGTCTGAAGCGTGTTTTCCGATTTCAGGGCATGCACTTTCATTTCCGGCGCCATTTATCAAACCATTGAGGATTATATCTCCTGTAGTTGTTACTGAAAGGCTTGTTTCCGGCGGAATTCTTAATTGACCTGTGGATTTTACTTCAAGCGAAGGATAATTATGCACTCCTGAAAGCTCACATACTGTATCTATTACACACGCAACGCCATCAGTACAAGAACAGTCTACTGCCGATGCAATCCCAACATTTGCCAAAATCCCAATAAAAACAAATAAAATCAATATTTTTCTCATAATATTACCCCGCAAACTCAAAGCTGAATGTGTTGCATCTCGGACAGATATATGGATTTTGGTCTGAGACTGTGACATTCATTGTGTATATTTTGTTCGGCACAAGTGAAAGCGCGTTTATG
>JAUVEX010000064.1 GCA_030594585.1 archaeon
TCTTTTGCCTTGCCTGAAAGAATGTCAGCTATAATTTCTCTTGCAATTTCCTTTGAAACAGTTTTAAATCTCATTAACTCTCACATTTAGACGCTTATTTTAAGAATTACAGAATCATGTTTAAAAGAATAATGCTATTCAGAACTAAAATTCTAAAATTGCCGCCTCAATCTCAGAATCTTTAAGAACATAATTTTCTCCCTCTAAAGGAAAAATAACTTCTGAAACGCCAGCACTTTTCAACATTCTTTTGGCCTTACTAATATCTTTTTTAAGCGCTGGTCTTAAAAGCATTTTCCTTTTCTTAACTATTTTTGTTTCAATATCACGGATACTTTTATTCAATTCATGAATTGTATCTTGTTTAACGCGATATTCTTGGGATGTTTCCTTTTTCACCAGTTCCAACTGGTGATTCAGCGTATTTAAACTCCCGGTTTTATTTATTACCTCATTTATAGCCCCTTTGATAATGCCCGCTTCATCAGATTCGGCCTTTTCAACAAACTTACGAACGGTAGTATAATGCTCGCTGCCAGAAATGGATTTTTTACCATTAAGTTTCCTTATTTGTGTACGCAAATCATAAAAGTCCCTTAGGTCATAAGTATTTGCAAAAGAGTGAATCGCATCAACTCGTTTATTGTTTATGCCCCGCACCTTGAATTCGGCATAAATATCATTCAATTGCCCATCCAAAGAACCTATCCGCTCTGATGCTTCAAAATCAAATAGCCTTTCAATTTCTTCAGACTCTTCTTCTTTGGTTCGAATATCTTTTTCTAAATCAGATATAAGTCCGGATATTGTTTCATTTTCTTCTCGTTTATCAACTATCTTCCTATATGTGTCGGCAATAAAGGACACCTCATCAAAAATATCAGAAACCTCCGACAAATCTTCCACCCCTCCAAGTGACGACAGAAACAATTCACGCTTTAACATGTAGTCCTGATATATCCAGTCCTTGTTCTTGATAAAATCAATAAACAATTCACTATAAGCATTGTTTATTTTGTTGTTGCGTTCTTCTTTTGTTTGCAGTTGACCGTGTTGTTCAATCGCTTCAAAAAAAGCAACATAACCTTCCTTGCGAAGATATCTTGAATCTAAAAACTCTAAAATATTATGCTTCAAATGACTTGCGTTTTCTAAAACATCTTGCTTTTCTGCATCACAATCCATTACACTCTTATCAAGAACTATGTCTTTAAAACATGAATATATCTTACGGAACTCACCTAAAATTTCAGGCATAAAAGAATACACAACAGAAGGCAAAACATACTTTACAAGCACCTCTCGTTGTTCGTCAGAAAGATAATGATACACATACCCGAAAAAATACAAATCAATTTCATCTAAAAAATCGCCACCAAAATCTTCTGAAATCTCTAGTTTGCCCGATTTCGCCATATGTTTAAGCTTATCTGCTTTTTGTAAGTAAAAAGGTATGTCCGTCTCTAAATACACGGAATTCATGAATTCTGCAAAAGAAAAGTATGTTTTCGATTTTTCTTGCGACTCCTGCACATAATTGCCCAAAAAATCCCTAAATTCTCTCAAGGAAGAAACATTTTCAAGTGTAACTTCAAGTTCATTCTCGTTTTTATATGCTTCAAGTTTATCTCCGCCCACAATACAATAATTTAAGGGGTGGAGGAATTTACCGCCATATACTTCTTTTCGTAATCGGGATATATACGCTTCTTTTTCTTCTTTTATTGATGAGTCAATATCCGCACGCAAATCACCCCATTGTTTAAAAAACGAAGGTGTGTGTGTTCTCTTTTTCCCTGTCCTAAATCCACGCCGGGAATATAAATCTAAATTCATAATCACCACATATTTTAAACATAATAAACTAAACAAAGGCATCAAGTTACAATAAACCAAGTGCTTCAAACTTTTTGCCCATAAAAACCAGCATCTATTAATTACTTTCTAATAACAGAACAAAAACTTTTAAACTTTTAGCCAACTCTCACATTTAGATGCTTATTTTTAGACTTATAGATGTTTAAAAGAATAACCACAAACAACCAACTTCAATTAAATTTCGCATTTCCGGAAAGATTATTTTTCGCAGAGTTACCATATAATTGTCGATGCACCTCCGCAGAATATTCATCCTGCAACGGCTTAACAATCCTAAAAAAGGCATCATTATATTCGGAACAAGGCACAGTATCGCCTTCAGTCAATGGCGGCTTGAAAATATATGCGGCCAAAAGATCGCAGCCATCAATAGAAAAAGCTGCGTGTGGAGCACTTGAATCTCCTGTTTGTCGCCCTACAATCTCACAAAAACCACAACCCTTATGCGTCTCAGCAATACAAGCTATTTGAGTCAAATCAGGCCGCCCTTCTGCGTAAACCGCCCCCGGACTTATACCTACAAACATCTTGAACGGCTCATAAGGGCCAACACCAAGAGATTCACAGGAAAGAGAAACTCTTCTGTTCGGGTACTCTGGAAAAACATCACCAAAATCAACAACAATGCCTTCTTCAATCAAAGAAGGTTCTTCTAGGTTACAATCGATATATCTATAGCAATGTCTTTTAGGAGAAATATATTCTTGAAATGTTCTGAATGCAAGTATCCCAAGCTCCGGGTTGTCGGTGTCAGAAACAAGATTTCCATGATAATCAACAAAAAAAAGACAAATATCCTTCTCTTCATTCATCGTTCGCCAGCCACCATGACCCGCTTTTAACTTAATCACACGCATATCTTCCAATTCAATCCCACTAAAATCATAGCTCCCGCTATTCCAATCAAAAAAAACTTGCTCATTCAATATGCTTCCAGACCATGCCGAATGTTGGTGCGACAAAATTGGATGCGAAATGATCAGATGCAGACCAAAAAGCGACATCCTGTGAAGGATGTGTGCTCGCATCATCAGTAAGCGCCATAACGGATTCCTTATCATCTACAAGAAACATTCTTCCTGCAGGAAGTTTTGCAGCCTCTTTAGAACTTAAGTCCTTAACATCGCACGCACTTGACAATGCATCTGCCGCCTGCTTGTTTTTAGATGTAAGCGGAGCTGCAATCTTTACAGAAACACCGCGCTCAACAGCACTTTGAAGAAGGCCTGAATGAGTTGTATACAATTCTGTAAGCCCGTCTTCAGTTGTGATTATATTGACTGAACTCTGAGCACCTTTAAGCATTGTTTCAACCTGTTGGTGCATGGAGTGCCTTCCCCTAAGAGATCCTGAAAGTTCAGCAGAATCAACAAGAGAAACCCCCTGTGTGTGAAGGTTATTAAGCTCCTCTAATGCCGGGCTTTTCTTGAAATCATCAATTCTTAAAACTGAAGTATCAAGGTCTGCACGAAGCTTATTTTTTGACCGTTCAAGAGCTTCTGTTGGCGGCACAACAACATATCTTAACGGCTTTGCATTTTGGACAACAACAAATCCTTTTTTAGCAAGTGATTCTAGAACATCATAAGATCTTGACCGCGGAACATCAGCAACTTCTGAAAGCTCTCCTGCAGTGGAATTTCCCCGTGCAAGAAGTGCAGCATAAAGCTTTCTTTCATATAAGTTAAGACCGATTCCTTTAAGGCCGTCCAGTGTTTTTTGACTTATCATTTACAAATCACCTGTTATTGTTTTTCTATTTATTTAGCCGCTTTTTTAAACATTAACCAAACAGTATTATTTTACATACAGGTAGTATATAAATGTTTGGAATTCCTATATTTGTGTATTTGATAAAGTATTTAGGTGTCAGAACATTTATAAACCTTTCTTTTTTAACCATTACTCAGTAATACTTATATATTATGCCGTTGGCTATCGAAAATAGCGATAACTTTATTAATATCATCAATTTCGTCAACTGCTTTTTCATCCCGTATACGAATAAATCTGGGAAAACGCAGCGCAAACCCGGAAGTATATGTTGAAGACTTTTGTATCTCCTCATATGCAACCTCAACAACAAGCGTGGGTGCTATCTCGACTCTTTTTGCCTCTTTTTTTATTATGTGTTTTTTAAGCTCATCCGTAATCTCTTCAAAGCTTGTGCCTTCTTCTTTTTTTTCTTTGATGCCTGTCCCAAGCTTGCCCATTGTCAAAAACTCGCCGGTATCCGGATCCCTGCAAGCCAGGCCATAGCTTGAAAGCCATCCCGCCCTTTTTCCTTCCCCCCAATCGGCTGCAACAATCGTAAGGTCAAGAGTTTCTAAAACCGGCTTAATCTTTAGCATATGCCCAACACGCGAACCCGGCTTGTATGGTGCTTTAAGGTTTTTTGCCATAAGCCCCTCGTTTCCAAGTGACAGTGATTTTTTGTAAAAATCATCCGCCTTTGTTGCAGAATCAGTTACAATCGCCTCTGCAACCACAAGCTTTTTTGGAATTTCACAGGTTATTTTCTCCAGATGCGCTCTTCTTTTGTGAAACGGCTCATTTATTATAGTATTCCCATCAAGCGACAAGATATCAAACAGGTTCAATACTACTGGAACCGCCTCTGCAAGCTCTTCTATATCGTATTTCCTTTTTATTCTTCTCGATATATTCTGAAATGGTATGCTTCGCCCTGTTTTTTTATCATACCCTACGGCCTCACCCTCAATTATGCATGATTCGGCTTTAATACCTTTTTTAATTGAATCAACCACATCCGGAAACTGTTTTGTGACCTCTTCCAGCCGCCGTGTATATAACTGCACGCGGCTGCCTTTTTTATGTGCCTGAAGCCTAAAGCCGTCATACTTATATTCAAATGCGCACGGTTTGCCTACTGTCTCAAACGCATCCTCTATTCCTTTTGCCTTCTGCGCAAGCATGACCTTAATTGGCCGCCCAACTGCAATGTCTATTTTTTTAAGCCCTAAAGTTCCTTTCTCTTTTGCGATTTTAGCCACAAGCGCAAAATCATTAGCAGCCTCATTTGCCGTTTCAACAATGCCTGTTATTTTTGATTTTAATGCATTTCCTGTTTCTTGTGAATCAACAAGAACAATATCATATTTACACTCTTTTTTCCAAAAATCCTTGATTTTAAAAATATCTTTTTCAGTCCTGTATTTGACCTCATTTTTTTCTTCAAGACCGCACACTTCAGGCATTGATTTTTTAAGCTCTTCTGCAATTAAAAATCTCTTTTTTTCAAGAACAAGTATGTATTCAATTCTTTTCTTCTGATTTATCTTTTGCTTCAAAAGATCCTTCCAAAAAACTTCTGCAAAAAACGCCTTTGCAATTGAATCCCGTACAACCCCATCAGCAACGCCAATTCTCAAACTTCCAATAATTGCGCGCACAACATACTTTGCCTCTGTATCTTTTGCTGAAGTCAAAAGAAATGATATAATCTCAAGCTTCTTTTTCTGGGACTTATTGCCTTCTAATTCTGCAAGGCCTTTAAGCCCCTCATGCACGCTCTTTACTGTAAGCGATTTTGTAAAAAGCGTTGCCTGCCTTCTTTTTTTGGAAAGCTCTTCTGCCGCAAGCCCCAAATCGCCTGTTTTCTGCCAAAGCTTTTCTACATCATTACTTTTCCTCCCATATGCCTTCGCAATTGCCTTCACCATCAGCATGCTTGCAACCCCAATCTCTTTTTGGCTCCATGATGGAAAA
>JAUVEX010000067.1 GCA_030594585.1 archaeon
GAAAACATGTATTTTTTTGATAATGCGAAACCAATGTGTTGTCTTGAATATATTGATGAAAATCAAGAACAGTTCTGTAAAAGTGAAATACCGCCTCTTGCAGAAGGAGATCACAAAGTGATAAGATATTCTTTTTCTTCAGAAGCTAATGATTTTCGAGATGCTATGTTAAAAAGCAATATAACATCAAAATGTGAAATTAATGAAGAAATAGTTATTTGTGCTACTTATGATGGAAAAAATACTTGTTCTAAATCAAGACAAATTAGTATAGAATATATGCCCTGTAATAAATAAGTTTAAGCGCCCAACTTAATTAAACTTAACAAGGAGTTTTGTCTACTTTTGTTCGTTTTTTGGGGTCATTTGGGGTGTTATGTCTACTTTTGGTGCCGTTTGGGGTCCGCACAAGTAGATTCCCCGACAATTAAGTATATTGCGCATTTTGACTATGCGATTTTGCATTTACTCCCCGCAAACTTTATAAAACTTAATCGTATAATAAATCTACGCTTTCTAGTTCTCTAGACGCAAAGGTGATTATTTTGAATGTTCCAAAAGAATTAATGAGACACTGCCCACACTGCAGAACCCACCAGAAACACACAGTTGAGAGGGTAAAAACATCAGGAAGAAGAACAACAAGCACGCTAAAGCAGGCAAGCCGTTATCGGTTGATTAAGCTTCACAAAGGCTATGGTGGCTCTCCTTATAAGAAAATAGAGCACGGCCTTAAATACGGCTCAAAAACATCCCAAAAGATAATGCTTAGATACAAATGCGAAGCATGCGGCAAAAAGCATCAGGCAAATGCCGGAAGGGCAAAAAAATTCGAGATACAAAAGACAAAGTAAGGTGAAAATTATTACAGGAAAATTCATAAAAGTCAAATGCGAAAAATGCAACAACGAGCAAAACATTTACAGCAATGCTGCGATGGATGTAAAATGCCTTGTATGCGGTGAGGTTCTTTCAACTTCAACAGGCGGAATTTCAGACATAAATGTCAAAATTTTAAGTGTTTTGAGCTAAACCTACACTTAAGTATTTATTTTTTCTTTAAGAAATTAGAGTATAAACCATAAAGTTGATTGGTATGAAAAACGAGAAAGACTGGCCGAAAACAGGAGATTATGTAATAATCACAGTAAATTCCATCAATCCTAATTCTGTTTTTGCAGACCTTGACGAATACCCGCGAAAACGCGGCATGATACATATTTCAGAAGCATCAACAAAATGGGTTCAGGATTTGCGCCAGCATTTTAAAGCCGGCCAGAAAGGCGTTGCCAAAGTAATTGCTGTTGATGTGCAGAGAGGCCATATAAGCCTTTCTTTAAAGCGGGTAAAACCAACATCAAAAAGAGACAAGACCGCAGAATGGAAGAACGAGAAAAAAGCAATAAATCTTATGTCTTTTGTGGCAAAAGAGCTTTCATTGTCTAAAGAAGAAATAGAATCAAAAGCAAGCCACATATTGCAGGAAAAATTCGATTTAGTATACCCCGGTTTTGAAATTGCGGCAACAGACGGCATTGGCGAACTTGTTGATATGGGTATAGACAAAAAAATCGCAGAAAAAATGGAAGAGATTGCAAAAAAGAACATAAAGCCAAAAGAAGTTGAGATAAAAGGTATTCTTAAAATAACAGTCTTTAGCTCAAACGGTGTTGAGACAATAAAAGACGCCCTTAAGACCGACAAAAAAAACATAATCATTACTTATTCAAGCTCTCCTAAGTACCTGTTTACTGCAAAAGGGAAGGATTTCCCGTCTCTTGAAAAAGAAGTTTCTGCCGTTACCGAAAACATAATTGAAAAAATACAAAAAGCAGGCGGCAATGCCGAATTTATAAGGGCATAAATGTGTATTCTTATGCGCCACATTTATATATGCGAAAAATGCAATATTTATACAATGGGTGAGAAATGCCCCAAATGCAGGAAAAAAACAATACTTAAAAAACCGCCAAAATATTCTCCTGAGGATAAGTACGGGGAATACAGGCGGAAAATGAAAAAGCTGCTTGAAGCGAAAACAAAGGGAGATGACTGATTATGCCTACAGAAATACGAGTTCTTGAAAAACCAAAACTTAACGCCCCTGTATTTATTGAAGGGCTTCCGGGAATTGGATATGTCGGAAGAAACGCTGCAGGATACTTGATAGAAGAGCTTAAGGCAAAAAAGTTCGCAGAAATATATTCAAACCATTTCCCTCCGGTTGTTCTTTTAGACCCTAAAAAAACAGGCCTTATGATGCCTATAAAAAACGAGCTATACTACCGCAAAGCCAAAAACAAAGACCAGAAAGACATGATAATTCTTATAGGCGATTCACAGAGCATGGATCCTGAAGGGCACTATGTAATCGCAAACAAGATAACCGAATTTTTGAAAAAATACAAAGTATCCCATATAATCACAATAGGCGGTTTCGGCACAGGTCAAATCATAGAAAAACGCATGCCAAAAGTTTATGGAGCCGCCACTGACGAAAAAGAGATAAAGATTTTCGAAAAGCATGGCGTAAAGTTCAAAGACACAAACATCGGCCAGATTATAGGTGCCTCCGGCATGATAGTTGTTGAGGGTAAAAAGCAGGGAATACCCGGGGTATGCCTTATGGGAGAAACATCCGGCATGCTTTTATCTGATCCAAAAGCAACAGAGTCTGTTTTAGTGGTTATTGCAAAATACCTGAAAATAAAGGTAGATATGGCAAAACTTGAGCAGAGGGTAAAAGATATTGAAAAAGTCATAAAGAAAATCGAGGACCTTCAGGCAAAGATGGTATCCGGGGCTAAAGAAGGCAGCAATGACGAGCATTTAGGCTACATCGGGTAAGTTATTTAAATGTTTATAAAAACAGTTATAGAAATACTTAAAATGTGTGGGTGAAACAACATGAAAACAGAAAATTATTCAAAATACGAACGCGTAAGAATTATAAGTGCGAGAGCTTTGCAGCTTTCTATGGGCGCACCACCTTTGATAAAAACAAAAGAAATGGATGCAATCGAAATCGCAAAACAGGAATTTGAAAAAGACGCGATACCTATAACTGTTGATAGGAATTGAGTTTTTTCTTTTTTATATTTGAATTGGTTAATGTTACTTATGTCAAAAACTAAAATTCTGGAAGAAGAGATAGACGATATAAAACAAAGAAATTCCCGCGTTGAGGCAGACAAGGCTTGGGAGACAAGCAGGACGCGGCGGTTTATTGTTGCAATCCTCACATATTTTGTGATTGTTGCTTTCTTTTTTGCAGCAGGGCTTCCAAAACCATTCACAAATTCAATTGTGCCTGCTTTGGCTTTTGTGTTATCTACATTGTCGCTTCCTTTTTTCAAGAAAGTTTGGATAAAATACATTTATAATAAATAATAGCCATGCTATATCATGAACCCAATCTGCCTTGGCGGCTATTCATCGAAAGTATTTGTTGAAAACTTCTCACGATTCTCAAACGAGTTCAAAGAAAAACTTGATGGAATTGAACTTTTTTTCAGAAAGCCTGCGGATTTGTTATTGTTTGAACTTAATGATGACTTAAAAACATACATTCAAACTCTGCATTTTAACTCCATTCACGCGCCTTTTGCGGATATCACCTACGGCAATGATAGAAAAACAAGCAAAATTCTTGCCAAACTACTAAAAATTTATGAATCTGTTGGCGCGAAACATGTAGTTTTTCATCCAAACAATGTAAAGGATTTTGATGTTCTTGAAAAAACAAGCATGAACATACTCCTTGAAAATATGGACTGTCGAAAAGAGGAGTTCCAGAGATACAGCGAATTTACGATAATACTAAAAAAATATAATTTTGGAATTTGCCTTGATATTGCTCACGCAATTTCAATGGGGGGAAGAACTCTGGACAAATTTCTGGAAAACCCTGAAGAAATACGCCAAGTGCACGCATCATTCCTTAAGGAATTAAAACACACACCACTTTACTTAGCAGATGAAAAAATCATAAATGAATTAAAAAAAGTAAAAAAGTTAAACTGTCCGTTTGTGATTGAAAACGCATTGACTGACGAAAAATCATTAATAAAAGAAATTGATTTTTTAAAAAATTTCTAATCTTTTTTAAAATCAATCTCAATTCTGCTTTGTGTTGCGCCTTTTTCATTCAGGTATTTTGAGCCGGGCCTAACACCGTAAGGCACATCGCATGGTGTGAGAAGTTTCTGTATGACAATCTGGCATACCCTCATTTTCGGGTAAAGCTTTATCGGCAGTTTCCCGACATTTGCAAGCTCCAAAGTGATATTCCCTTTAAAGCCGGGGTCAATATATCCGGCTGTTGAATGCACCATAAGCCCCATTCGTCCCAAGGATGAGCGCCCTTCCAAGTGCCCTATAAGGTCGTTGGGGATTTCAACATGCTCTAAAATAGATGCAAGAACAAAATCCCCTGGGTGTATTATGAATGGCTTATCTTCCTCGTAAAGCCTTGAATATTCGCATTCTGTAACTTTTGTGCCGTTTTCTGTTGTCCATTCCCGGTGCACGCGGTCATTGTAGTCGGCGGGGTCAATAAATGCATGGTCTGACATCTTAAACTGCCTGAACCTGTTTCCCAGGCGAAGATCCACAGATGAGGGGCCTAACTGCGTTTTTAAGTCTAATGGCGTTATTACAAGGTCTTTTTTAAGCCGCTCTTTAAAGTCGTGGTCTGAGAAAATCATAGTATCAACAATATTTTTTAGCGAATTTTTAAAAACATGGCGCATCATTTATGCATTTTTTGCCTTTCCCGCATCAATAAATATCTGTGCAACCTTTTTTGGCGCAACAACAATCTCTCCCGGGCTCCACGGGCCGTAAGTCTCTAAATCCTCTGCAACAAATTCAGGAATATCTTCAATGACTTCTATTTTTTTGAATGTCGTATCTTTTTGTTTTCCATCAATTGTTTCTTCTTTTTCATCCACAGGCTCTTGAGGTATTTCCTTTTTGCTCTTTTCATCCCCTGTTTCAAACAATCCGCCAAGAAACTTGCGCCTTTTTTTTAAAATATCCCGGACAGAATCAAATGCATTTTTTTCTTCTAAAGTCATGTTTTCGACTTTGATTGCCGTTCTTGCAGACCGTATGCATGAACTCATTATTTTTCTTTCTCTCGTGTTGAATATGTCTTTTATCACAGGAACCGTGTTCTCTATTTCCTTTAAGTCTGTAAAGCTCCTCATAGAATCGCGCGCAGAAATCCTCTGTTTGCGCTTTAAGTATG
>JAUVEX010000088.1 GCA_030594585.1 archaeon
AACACCACAACCATAAAATATGATGCAGTCACACCCACACAAAGCGACGGGAGTACACCTAACAGATCAGGAGTCGTGTCTGGAAGAGTAAATAAAAAACCCACACCACCCTCAAAAAGTCTGCGGGGTAAACCAGGAACACCAAGGTCCAAGCGGTAAGCAACTGGGCGTAAGGTAACGAATCCAAAGAATAAAAAATAATCTGAGTTTGTTAAATAATTGTGTTATTGGCAAATAATATCTCTGTTTCATAAACCACATAAACAAATAAAAACCCCCAACTGCAAATAAGTGGTTAGGGGAAAGTATATGAATCAAAAAATATTTGTTTTAAGTCTGTTATTGGTCGTTCTTGTCGCAGGTTGCACAAGCAGTGGGGGAACCCAAAGCACAGGAAAAGAGATTCTAAAGATAACAGACGTTGATTCTTTTCCAAAAAACACAGTTCATCCGGGCGAAACTTTGATTCTACGGGCAACTGTAAAGAATGTTGCCGATGTCCCCGCAACATTTAATGTGGGTGAAGATGGTAAGGATGTTCTTTTTGATTATTGCAGTAGTTTGTATAACTTGGAGGGTTACGGGATACTAACTGGGCAAAATGAAGATGAACCCAAAATTACATTAAGCCCTCACCAGGAAGCAATGTTCCAGTGGACATTCACAGCGCCTACAGAAGAGCAAATTGGCGCAGACATGGGCCTTTCCCACGAATGCACATTCAAGACACAGATAAAATACGAATCAAGAGCCAAAACAACAAGTTATGTATATTTTGCAGACCAAAACGAGGTATTGCAGCGCGCATATACGAGCAAGGAATTAAGCCTTAAGGGCGATTCAATTGCAACAAAAGGGCCTGTTGTCGCGAACCTGATACCTTCTATGAATCAGCCCATACCTGTTAAAGACGAAACAAGCGAATGGACATTTTACATTCAGCTTCAAAATACTGGGGATGGAATTGTTAATGTAACAAGTTTGACAATTGAAGGTGCTGTTTGTGATTTTGAGGACCAGAAAGACAAGTTCAAAATATACGGCCAGAAATCCTCAAGAATCGCATGCACAACCAAAACACCAAAAGAAGTAGTCATACTCACACCGAAAAAATACACAATAGATGTAATATATGAGTACACCACAAGAAAAGACTTAAAAATAAAGACAGAAGCATTTAAATATTAAAAAAGCAGCTAAATGCCTCTGGCGTGTAAAACATTTAAATACTCTGGGCGCATAAATTAGTGTATTGCTTTAGATATTTGTTAAGGGGGGTTTTAAATGAATCATAAATTGTTTGTTGTTTTGGCCGCGGTAATTCTTATTGCGGGTTGTACTGGGGGTTCCGGCTTTGATAAGAATGCAGGAGCGACAATAAAGGATTACTCTATTGATTTTACTGATTTAATCGAGGGTGAGGAGACAGGAATACTGCTTACAGTCCAGAATGTGGGCGGAAAGACAATGCCTGGAGACTCAAAATTATGGCTTTATGGCCCAACATTTTCAGATGATTCTTGGATAGTTACTGGTTCAATTGAGGCAGCAAAAAATGGTATGATAATCGAAACAGATAAGTTTCTTCCACCAGACACAGAAAGAGGTGCAGAAGGAAGTTTGATACCAACACACGGGATGTTGAAATTCAACGGGAGCATACCCGAAGGTCTACCGCCACAGCAGTATGTCTTTAATGCACGGCTTTGTTATCCTTATATTACTTCAGCGGCTTCTGTCCTTAAGACACAATCAAAGAACGAGTATAGGATAAACCCACAAAAAAAGACAGCCGCACAGACTGTGGCTTCTGCAGGTCCAATACACATATCACTTAGGGGCAGCGAGAATATAAGGCGCAGCGGCAATTCCATACAGCTTGTTTTTGATGTCGACAATGTGGGTTCAGGCAATCCTCTTGCAAAATCAGGCAGCGATTGTTCTGTAGGGCCGGACATACCACTCAATAGGTTAAACAAGGTAACCGTGGATGTCACTCTTGATGGTGCAACTATTGAGGGATGCCAGAGCAAGAATGTAAGCATAGATAAGAAAACAAACAAAGGGATTCTTTACTGCAGCGCAGTTGTATCGGATACAGCCGATCCTGAGCACGAATTCCATGTGACCGCAACAGCAACCTATGACTACTATATTACAAGAGAGCTTGTTGTAAGCGTTGCAGATGACGGCACCGGAGATGCTTAAAACAGCTTAAAGAAGTGTGCTTGCCACATTAAAACTAACCAGTAATGTAAAACTGGCAATATGGTTTGTGGCAAAAGCACTTGAGGTAATGGTATGAATAAACTCTTGTTAATCCTTGCAATACTTCTTGTCGCAGGATGCACAAGCAATAACGATACCGGAAGCCAGTCCAATCAGGGAATAATAATAGAGTCTTTAGAAATCAACCCCTCAGAAGTTGCAGATGTTGAGCCTTTTGATTTGATTTTTGAAGTTACAAATGTCGGCGGTAAAAAAACAACAGTGAATGCATTTATTTACGGTCCAAGCTGGATATCAGGCACAGATGGGGATTTGGGCGCACACGAGCTTATTGCACCGGACAAGCAGGTAGGCAGCATTGGCGAATCTTTTATCTATACGAAAACATACAATGCTCCAGTTAGTGTAACTAAAGGGCTTACACAAGAATACACCGTAAATGGCAGAATATGTTATCCATATACAACTTCAGCATCAACAGATGTTGAAATAATTTCTCTTGCAGAAAAAAGAATTACTGATGTGAAGCAGGCAACAAAAACAGTTAAAACACAGAAATCAGATGCACCAATCCATATTGAATTTACGATAAAAGAACCACTGATAGATTATGATGAAAGCGGTCAGGAGATTCCAATCGCAGTTAAAGTCCGTGATGTTGGGGGTGGGTTTGCTACATCACCAGGTACGGGATGTATAAAAAATCCAGAGTTGGGCGTAATGAATAAAATTGATGTCACACTTACCGGCGAAGGCATAACTGACTGTGTTGGTAAGGATTTGCATCTTGTAAATGGTGAGACAACACTTTTCTGTAAGCTTACTGCAACAACCGGCGGGGTTCCGTCAAAAAATGTGAAGCTAATGGCTGAAGCGACATACAAGTATTATAAAACAAAGACAACAACTGTAAAAATTTCAGGAATTTCGTGATGTGATGAAACACCTGTTTATTCTTTTTTTAATTATGCTTGTTTTGGGTTGTACCAACGGGACCTCTCTCGGCGGCAGTGGGGGAGTTTCTGTAGGCCTTTCCGTAAACCCTGTGAGCATACGAGACACACAGCAAGCGCTTCTTACAATATCTCTTAAAAACACAGGAGATGAGAACACAGATCCGGAAATAGATTTTTACGGGCTTGACGAGAGCGAATGGGAGGATATCGATATTCCTTCTGTTGGCACACTTTATGCAACAGATAAGCAAATCGGGTATACTGCCGAAGAAAAGGAAATATCTTTTTTTCTGGAACGCAAAGACAAACTCCCAAAAGAACAGGTTTTTGCATTTGAGCCGCGCGTAAGAGTATACTATACTTACGAAACAACCGCAACATCAAAAATAGATGTTTATTCTAAAGAAGAGTTTTATAGGGAAATGCCGCAAGAGAGAAGCATTTCAACAACACAGACCAAATCACCGCTTCAGGTCAGTATAGATTCAAAACAGCCGCTAATATCCGGCGACGCGCTTCTTTTGGATGTTACACTAACAAACACCGGTGGCGGGACAGTCACTAACAAACAATATGATATGTCTGATTTTACCTCGTTAAATACGGTTGAATCCTTTGTTATTGAAGTAAATAATGATGAGTGCACCACAGACACAGAAAACATTATCCTAAAAAAAGGGCAGTCAACACAGCTTACAATTGAATGCGGAGAAATCACAACAGACAGCCCAAAAGAGACAAAAGATATAGAATTGAAATTAAAATACAAATATTATTCTGACGCAAAGACAACTCTTTTGGTTGAGGGAACAAGCGA
>JAUVEX010000020.1 GCA_030594585.1 archaeon
CCACTTTTTTGTTGCTTCAGTTATAACATCACCGATCCAGTAAAAACCCATAAAATATTTAAAACCAAGAGATAAATTATTGTTAACCTGTTATTTTATAAATGTTGCTTTTTTGGCAGATATTCATATTAACTTCATGCGTGAACTTATGAGATGTTTTGTTGCTATTGATATAAAAAAAGAACTATTGTGTTTGATAGATTACATACAAAAAGAACTTCGTGAAGTTGATGGGTGCTTTTCTTTTAGTTTGCCTGAAACCACCCACATAACCCTTAGGTTTCTGGGCGAGACAGATGATAAAACTTTGCGTGAAGTTACAACACAGTTGCGTGAAGTTGTTAAAAAACATCGGCCATTTGAATTAAATACAACGAATGTTGGTGTTTTTCAAAGAAATGGTATTACACATACAATTTGGTTAGGTGTGGAATTAAAAACAGAATTACAAACCATTGTTAAAGACATTTCGAATATAAAACCAGAAGATGTTAGTGTTTTTAATAAGTTCACGCCACATATAACAATTGCCCGTGTGAAGTATGTGAATGATTCTCGTGAACTTAATAAGACTATTTCCGGTATGGACAGAATACAAACAAAAAGCATACAGGTCAATGAAATAAAGATAAAAAAAAGCACACTAACACAACAAGGACCAATATACGAAGATGTAGAATCATTTAAATTGAGTGGTGAGTTTGCGTGAACAAAATCAATGAACAAACCATAAAAAAATTATGCCTTGTTCTTGCTATTTTTGGAATACTATTAATTTATATCTCTCAAGCAACACAAAATATCACATCATATGAAATAAAAGACATTGATGAAACCCTTGTTGGTGAAAAAGTAAAGGTGTGCGGCATCTTGCGTGAACAAAAACAAAGTTCCGGTGGCACATATTTTGTGAAACTATATGACGACAAAAGTATTGATGTTGTCTTTTTCAAGAACAATGTGTTTAATATTTATGATTTTGATCTAGGAGATGTCGTGTGTGTGACCGGCAGAATAAAAAAATACAATGGATTTTTAGAGCTTATAGGTGAGGGTGTGCAACGCGTGTAATTCACGCGATTAATGATGTTTCACGCGAACCGCAACACCAGTATTAAAATCATTCATCTCTTTTTCATTCATTAGTGCTGTTCCGCATGAAAGTAGTTTATTCTTAGTGTCAACAACAAATACCGAATCACCTGGACGAATATTTTTATCCGCATATTTCACGAATTTTGCAAAAATGTTTTTCCCCAACGCTGCAAAATCAGTGACAGAATCGTCAACAACCACACAATATTTTTTCTCAGTTAACACAGCGTGTAGTTTTTTAGCGCCCTGAAACGAAGGCACAAATAACCCATCACTTGCACGAATAGTTCCAAGAAGTGTTTTTTCACCCCACACGCGCCTTATTCTTTTTGTCTTTTCAGAAATTTCAACAATAGTTTTTTTAGAGAATATTTTTTTTGCGTTTTCCCCATATTGATATTGCACAATTGATGAAATAGTATCTACGGGTTCTGTTTTCTGTTTTGGTTTAAAATACCCAGGAACAATACTTTGGCCGAAAGGATATGTTGTTTTGAGTGTTGCTGGAACAGTTAAACCCATCCATTTGTATGTGTGGTCTTTTTTTGTGACTTGTTTTAATTGTTTTTTTACACGATATATTTCCGGACGATTTTTTGACTCAATGCCTGTGTAAAAAAATGCGCGTTTTTTGTTTGCCGGCTCTTGTTTTTCAAGATAATTGTTGTGTTTTTGCAATGCCGTGTATGCTTCGTATATTTTCGGGTGGGCTCTTGCGCGCATATCAACAAGATCCCACAGCGCACCTCTTTGTATTGCATCTTTTATTGTTCGTATTTCAGAAAATGTTACGAATAAATTGTGTCTTGCAAGATCTGTTTCGGTAAGTTCTTTTGGTGTATTTTTAAGACAAATGGGGCATGTGCAGGGAAAATCTTCAATTGTGTTTAAGTCAAGTGTTCCTGTTGGTGTCATATATCTTTTGGAGCGAGCGAAAATAGCATATGCTGCAGAATCAAAAACATCAATTCCTAATGCAACAAGAAGTGAAAATATCATTGGGTGTCCGCACCCAAATGCATGTGTTGGTTTTGCTGAAGAGATATGTTTTTTTGTAGAGATGATGATGTCTACAAGATCTTTGTATTGGTATTGTTCCATTAAGGGCACAATGCCGCCTATTGAAAAAATGTCAGGTTCTGTTTTTGTTACCTCTTTTGCCGCCTTTTGTCTTAAATCCCTGAAAATACCGCCCTGTACCGGCCCGTTAAGAAGTGCTGTACCGCCAATATCGTTTTTTGCCTGCTTTATTCGTGTTATTGTTGTTTTAAGTTTTTCTTCTGCTGTTTTTCTTGTGTCTGTTGGCAGGGTAAATTCATCTAACGGAGTTATTATATCGGACCCTATTTTTTTTTGAAAATCAATGGTTTCTTTTGGTGTGATTCTAACAGAGCCTTTTGAATACATCTGAAATGTTCCGGAATCGGTGTATATTGGACCTCGCCACCCATAGAATTTATGCAGACCTTTATTTTCTATCTCTTGTCGGTGTTTTGAATTTTTTATTATGTATGCATTTGTGATTAAAAGGTCTGCTTTAAATTTTCGCTTCAATTCTTTAGGGGTTATTTCCGGTTTGTTGGGATTCACCACAATTGCTATTGTCGGGGTTTGTATTTTGTGTTTTTTTATTGACCAACTACCGATTCTTCCTGAAGCATCTCTTTTTTTGAGTTCAAACATAGTAACTGTTAGTTTGTGGGTTTCTTAAATTTAACACCCCAATATGTCGTTCATGATTAAAAAAACAAAAACAATAATTGTTGATTCCGGAAGATGTTCCTGGGGGAAATGCATTTTTTGCAGTTTCTCTAAAAAACCAAACACACAAGAAGCATCGGTTGAACGGCTTAAAGGGGGTCTTGATTTAGCACTAAAAGAGGATATTTTTGAACTCAAATATCTCAATTCGGGTAGTTTTCTTGACGAAAAACAAATTCCGAAAGAATTTAGAAACTATTTCTTTGAAAAGTGCAACAATTCAGGCATTTCTGAAGTCGTTGTTGAATGCCTTCCGGAACATGTAACCAAAGAGGTTTTACGGGACATCAAAAAAAGGCGTAAAAAAGTGCGCGTAAGTTTTGCTTTAGGCCTTGAAGTTGCTGATGATAAGGTTCTTAAAAAAATAATGAAAAGTTTTGATGTGAAAACATATGAAAAAACCGCAATTCTTTTGAAAAAACATGGATTTGGTGTGCGCACATACTTGATGACTAATTTGCCAAATGTTATCGATATCAAAAAAAGCCTTGAAAAATCTGTTGATTTTGCGCTTAAAAGAAGTGATTCCATTGCAATAATAAACACATACCCTTATGGTTATTCTCCGCTTTTTTCAATGTGGGTTGAGCGAAAATGGACTCCATTGGATAAAAATGAATTTTTTGATGTATGTGAAAAATATGAAAATAACAAAAAGGTTGAGCTTTTTTTTGATGATTATTTGACATACCCCAAATTTCCTGATTTTATGAAACAAAAAATTGTGGGTGCTACGAGCGAATGCCTTAATCACGCGCACTTTGATGTGTGGCAGGAATATTTTGAAATATTTTATATTGTGCCGCCAATAAAAGAATATGCGCTTTTTCTTCCATGCGCGTTTAGAAAACCATATTCGCGGTCACAAACCCATAAAAAAATACTTGAAAGATTGCAGGGGATTGCCGCATATAAAAAAATACATCAAATAATGATTTCAACGCCGGGAATTATTCCACGGGACTTTGAGAGCAAATACCCATTTGAATCTTATGACTGGCCTGAATGGGAAGAGACCGAGAAAATAAAAAAAGAATATATTGGAGTTACAAAAAAAAGAGTAAAAAGATATCTTTCAAAACACAAATACAAAAAGATATTTTCCTATTTTAAACCAGACTCAGAAAGTTTTATAGCACTTAAAGGTGCGTGTGCCGAACTTAAAGTGCCGCTCATAACCCTATTGGATGAAAAGATGTATAAAGAAATAAAACACATGAACAACGGCAAAACACCAACTGCGATTTTAACGCAACGACGGCTTTTGGATTCTTTTGTAAAAGTGTTAAGAAAAAATATTGATGATTAAAATGTATTCTGAACGGATTAAAAAAATTCACGAACTTGTAAAAAAAGAAAATTTAGACGCTGTATTTTTAAGTGGTGTTGACTGCACAATACCTAATATCTATTATTTTACCGGATTTCTTGATGTATTCCCTTCCTCTTTTGTTGTTTCAGACAAGAGTGAGTGGCTTTTGACATTCTCACCAAGAAAAGCCAGGATTAAAACAAAAATAAAACAAGTCGTGGATCTTAACAATACAAGAATATCTGAATTCTTAAAAAAAAGAGGCCTTGGTTGCGGGCGAATTGGAATTGACGGCAAAGAACAATACTCTTTTTTTGAAGCCCTTAAAAAACAACTTCCCGGATTGACGCTTGTTGATATATCCCCTCAAATAAATTCTATTCGCTGCGTAAAAGATGATTTTGAGCTGCAGAAAATACGGACCGCGTGTCTTCTTACAGATGGTGTTATGGAATATGTTGCTTCTGAAACCATTGTTGGAAAAAACGAGCTTCAGGTCGCAAATATTATCAAAAAAGCCATGCTTGATAAAGGCAAAGACTGGGCATTTGACACAATTGTTGCAGGGGACACCAATTCATCTTTTGTGCACCACGTTCCTGAAAAAATAAAATTTCGAAATATTGCGCTTCTTGATTTTGGTGTTAAGCATGACTATTATTGCGCGGATATGACACGAATGATTTTGCTTGAGCGAAAAAAAGAGCATCTACGCGCCCTAGAGGCATTAAAAGATGTGCATGCACTGCTTGAAGATTATGTAAAACCCGGGGTTCCTGCATGCAACATACATAATTTCGCAAAAAACAGGCTTATTGAATTAGGTTTTAAAGAAACTAATTTCGGTGAATTTCATGCGCTGGGTCATTCCGTAGGGCTTGAAGCGCATGACGGCTTTGGGCTGTCTCCAAAAAACACACAGCCGGTTTTGGAAAATATGGTGTTGACTTTAGAGCCCGCAATATATTTTCCGGGCGACTTTGGTGTGCGGCTTGAAGACACAATTGTCGTCACAAAAACAGGAATCAAAAGGCTTACTAAAAGCCCTTTTGATTTTTAATTCTTAAAAATACTTTTCTGCAGATGTTATAGAAGCTACAACTAATTTTGCTGCACCTACAAGATCATCTATATTCGCTATTTCTGTCGGACTGTGTATATGCCTTCCGGGAAGCGATATCAACCCGGTCGGTATTCCTTCACGAGACATGTTTATTATTGTAGCGTCTGTTGTTCCGAACCTAAGACCTATTTCAAGCTGGTGTTTTATTTTATTGTTTTTTGCAGTATCAACAAGCCATTCTTTTATATTTTTTCGTATAAGAAGTCCTCTTCCTTCTGCATCTGCAAGGGTTACTATCGGTCCTTTTCCAAGAATTGTTGAAGAATCCGCTTTTGTTATTCCCGGCATATCGCCTGTAGATGTTGTGTCAACAACAAGAGCAATATCAGGGTTTATTCTAAATGCTGCTGTTCTTGACCCTTTAAGGCCTACTTCTTCCTGTGTTGCAAAAAGAAAGTGCGCTTCTCCTGCAAAATTGTTTCCAATATTCTTTATTGCTTCAACCAATACGGCGCATCCAGCCCTATCATCAAATGCTGTTCCCCGTACGGAATTATCCTGAAGCTCTACAAAAGGAACATCAAAAGTTATTTGATCTCCAATTTCAATTCCCTGTTGAATCAATAAATCTTTTTCTTTGTCTTGATCTTTGTCTTTTTTTTCTTTGTCAATAAGACCGATATCAATAAATAATTCCTTTAATTTTGTGACTTTTTTTGCTTCTTCTGCTTCTTCAAAAAACGGACCCTTGCATGCGATCACACCATCTATTTTTTTATTTTTTGTGTGTATCTTTACCGGCGTCATAGGAGTTATTTTTTCTGAAATTCCGCCGATGGGCGTTACCTTAATATATTTGTCTTCCATGTGATTTACAATAAAACCAATTTGGTCCATATGTGCGGATAAAAGAATTTTTGGCCCTTTTTTATTTCCTTTGACAACAGCCACCAAATTACCCATTTTATCTTCATGAATCTCATCAGCATATTTTTTTATTTTGTTTTTTATTGTGTGTCGTATAGCATCTTCATGCCCTGAAATTCCAGGAACGCCAGATAATTCTTTTAATATATTTTTCATTGTAATCACATCCATTAGCATACATATAGTAATTAGTAATTTATATATTGGCTTTTTTTGTTTTTTAAATATGTTTTTAGTTTTCTTAATTGAGTAACAGTTCTAATGCAAAGTCCTCAAGAATCTTTGCCCCTTTTACAAGATCATCCACTACAACAAATTCATTGTTTATATGCATACAATCCCCCTTGCTAAAACCAGTTGCAATTGCCGGTATGTTGTGTTTTTTGAACAAGGATATCACTGTTGCTCCCGAACTTCCGGTAATGTTTGCTTGTTTATTATTTTTTTCATATGCTTTTTTCATAGCACTTATAAGTTTTTGGTCGTGTTCTTCAAACGGCGGCTCATGCATCTTAATACGAATTTTATAATTTTTGATATGTTTTTTTATAATTTTTTCTATTTCTAAAAGAATCTCTTCTTTTTTTGTGCCTGGAAGATAACGCATATCCACATCAAAAACACAATTATCTGCAACAATGTTTGCTTTATCGCCACCGGTTATCTTTCCGATATTTGTAGTTGGCCCGGATTTAAAAAACGGGTTTTTGGCGTATAAAAAATTGTGTTTTTTTAAATCAGTTATTATTTTTGCTGCGGCTTCTATGGCGTTTATTCCTTTATCGGGGTATGCGCCATGAGCTTTTTTGCCAATAAGTTCTATTGATAAAAACAGAACGCCTTTTTGAGCCGTAATTGTCTTAAAATCTCCAACATCAACTGCAACTGCGTGTGTGGGTTTTAAAACTTTTTTTTCAAGAAGAGCTTTTATTCCTTTTTCGCTTCCTTCTTCTTCGTCAACAACTGCGGCAATTATTAAGTCCCCTTCAATATTTTTTTTATCTTCTACAAGACTTCTTGCAACTTCCAGGCATACGGCAACATGACCTTTACAGTCGGATGCGCCACGGCCGTGTATTTTTCCATCAATATGTTTGGCAGAATATGGTTCGTGTTCCCACCCTCTGCCTGCAGGCACAACATCTAGGTGCGGTGTTAAAAGAAGTGATTTTTTTGAAGATTGTCCTTTTAAAATACCAATAATGTTTGGCCGGTTTTTAGAAAACTCATGAACCGAAACATCCAATCCAATATCTTCCATTTCTCTTTTTACAATCATCGCGGCTTCGTATTCTTCGCCCGGCGGATTTTCTGATTTTGCGCGAATGAGCTGTTGTGTGCGTGTTATTATTCTTTCTTTTTGAATCATACACTTATTTGGACGGCATGCTTATATTTTTAGTTAAAAGAAAAAAAGAAAAAAAGAGGATTATTTTAAATCCTCTATAGACAATATTTTTATTTTCCGAGAAGTGCCTACTGCTTTTTTTGTTGTCAACATATAAGATACATTTGCAGATTCGCCAGCAGATACCATATCTTGGTCTGCATCTGCATCAACAACAACAAAAGAAGGGTTTTGAACCTGTTTAATTGCTTTTGAAAGCTCTTTTACAGGAACCCTGCCCGCAAATTTCTTTTCGTGATCAAAAATTGAAGCTGCTCTTGTGCCTACAAGTTCATTCAGCTGTTTTTTAAAAAAGTCTTTCGTATCTGAATCTATTTCTTGTTTTTTTGGAGCCACAAATTTTGTTTCGGGTCTTCTTTGTATTGGTCTTTGTTCTCTTTTTTCCTGATATGGTGATGCGGGTCTTTGTGTCCTTGGCCTTATTTCTCTTCGCACTGGTGGTCTTTGTGTCCTATTATATGATGTTGTTTGTGCTGGTTTTATTTCGTGTGCCTGGTCTGCCGGAACTTTGTCGCGAAGTGCTGTGAATATTTCTTTTTTTGTAAGCTCTTCTACTTCTTTTCCTTCAGGAGCGCGTGCAACAAAATCTATATCTGCAATTGCTTTAAGCTCTTTTAATATCAAATCGCCACCACGATCACCGTCTAAAAACACGGTTACCTGATGCTCTTTGGATATTTTAGTTATTTGCGGAGGCATTGATGTTCCTCCAACAGCAATTGCATTTTTTACGCCGTGGCGTAACAGCATTATGACATCTGCCCGACCTTCACAAATTACTATTTCTTCAGCTGTTGCTGTATCCGGGCCTGCGGCAAGTCCCATATATTCTGTTATTTCGGCAGAACGAACTGTCTGCATCAAATCATCTGTTATTACTGTTGTTTCCGGAACCTGTGTTAAAAGGGATGAAAGAAGGTCTTTTGCCCTATCAATAATGTATTTTCTTTTTGTTGTCCTTAAATCCTCGACTGCTTCTACCATGATTTTTGCATTACATGGCCCTACGCGGTCGATAGTTTCTATTGCTGCTGCAATAAGTGATGTTTCAGCGCCGTCAAGGCTTGCCGGAACTGTTACAGTGCCTGTTGCCTTGCCCTGAACCACTGTTATGTTCACTTCAATTCTGCCTATCCGACCGGTTCTTTGAAGCTCCCTTAAATCCAGATCCTGTCCTAAAAGACCTTCAGTCTGGCCGAAAAGGGCCCCAATAACATCCGGCTTTTCAACCATGCCGTCTGCTCGAAATTTTGCTCGTATAAGATATTTTATTGATGTTTGTGCTATTTTTGCCATTTTTGACACCTCGTTTTTTTGGCAGAATAACAATAGAATGAAGAAGTATAATTTGTTCGGTTTGCTTATTTAATTTTACGCAATCAATTCACTGTTTTTGTTTTTTAATTTTATTTATATTTTTTATAATTTGTCTTTCTCTTTGTCTATTTTACAGTAAATGAAAATGTTAAATTTGATGTTTTTTTAAAACAATTATTGCTTCATTCATGTTTGTATTTTCTACCAACACTTTTTTTATTTTTGATTTTTGGCCGGAAATTATAATCGCCGGCTGTTTAAATTCCTTTTTAATTATATTTACAAGTTCTGTGTTTGCCTTGTTTTTTTCGGGTTTTGATTTAAGGCACACTACAAACCTGTTTGTTGTAATTATTATTTCTTGTTTTGGTTGTTGTGTTTTCACACTTAATGAAATTATTATGTTGTTGTCTTTTTCTATTATCATATAATCATGTGTTTTGCCTGTGTGTAACATGCATCTTCATCAGGCAATCCCCACTGCCCTTAATGCACTGACAAACACAGGCATGTAACATATTAGGGTATCCTAAGGTCATTGCGCGGGTTCAACGCGCTTGATAGGGACCCAATAATATGTAAATATGTTTTGTTTATATATTTTTATAAGCATTTGTTTTAATTCTTATTGTAACTACAATATAGTGGTATTCATTTAAATATCTTTTGGTTGTGTTTATCAATATATTATTTACTGTATTATATGTTGTATGGCTTACAAAAAAGGATATGCTTTTGAGCGAGAGCTTAAAAAAGATCTCGAAAACAAAGGTTGGTGCGTAATTCGTTCCGGAGGCAGCAAAAAACCGGATATGGTGGCAGCAAAAAACGGCAAAATACTCATAATAGAATGCAAATCAACAACAAAAGACAATATCTATCTTGAAAAAGAGGAAGTTGAAAAAATGAAAAAAACAGCACAATCTTTTGGTGGGGAATGTATTTATGCTGTTAAAAGGAATAATAAAGGCTTTTGTCTTATTGATACAGACCAGCTTGTTGAAAAGGAAAATAGTTATTTTATAAGTCTAAAATGAGGTGTTTAAGTGAGATTAGGAAGAAACAATATAGAAAAAATGATTAAAGAAAACAGTCTTGTAACAAATTATGCTGATTTGGAAAAACAGCTTACGGCAAATGGTATTGATTTTAGGGTTGCAGCAATTATCGAGGTTATTGAAGCAGGCACTATGCGCATAAAAAAAGATGAATGCAAAAAACCTAAATTTGGCAATGTTTGGGTTATGGAAAATTTTGAGGGCGTTGTTGAAAACATTGATTGTGAGAAAAAAGAGGTTGTATCTGAAGGTTTTTTTGTTGAATTGAAAAAAGAAACACCATATCTTTTTATTACCTGTGAAGCGGTTAACACACCAAATAATTATAATTTTACAATCCAATGCAGAAGCACTCTTTTTAGGATGACTCAATCTGTTTTAGCAACTGCATTTGGTGAAGCGGGTTATCGTGGTGTATTAACGCTTATGGTTGCGCCCCTTATGGATACTGGTGTAGATATTGGTGTTAGATTCTGTCAAATAGTGTTTTCAAAACTTGATACTGAATCCCATTATGAAGAGCAAAAAGAAACAAATTATCAGGATGGAAAAGTCATTTAACTCCTATTTTTGGTTTTTTAAATGTTGTTGTCGTAGTAGGGGTATATGGAATTAAAAAAAATTATTGAAGAAAAAACAACAGAAGAAATGATTTCAAAAAATATTTCCGGTGAAATTGTTATTTCTAAACTGCCCGGAAAAACCATACAGCGATGGCGCGATATTTTTAAAATATCTCAGAGGGCGCTTGCACAAAAAATGAATATTGTGCCGTCAGTTATCTCGGATTATGAAACCGGGCGAAGAACATCGCCCGGAGTCTCCATGATTAAAAAAATTGTCAATGCATTTATTGAACTTGATAGGGACGCGGGCTCTGTTGTTATTAATGAGTTTTCAACATTATTTCAAAAAGAAGTTTTAAATGATGCTATTATTGATATACGGGAGCTTGAAAAACCCATAACTGTTGAAAACTTCAATGATGTTTTAGATGGTGTAATTGTTGTTGGTGAAGAAAAATCTAAAAAACCATTATATGGTTATACTGTTGTTGATTCTATAAAGGCCATTGTT
>JAUVEX010000148.1 GCA_030594585.1 archaeon
AGCCCGTCGTCGATAAATATTTCGCTTCCTTGTTTTACATCTAAAGGCAGCCTGCCATAGTTTACGAGTATTTTTTCATCTGCGTTTTTTTCTGTTGTTAATGTAATTGTGTCGCCTGTTTTTAGGTGCATGTCGTTTTTACGAGCGCCTGTTCTTATTTCGGGTCCCTGCATGTCTAGAAGGATTGCGATTGGAAATTCAAGAGTTTTGTTTATCTTTTTTATCCTGTCGATTCTTTTTTTGTGTTCTTTGTAATTCCCGTGGGAGAAGTTGAGCCTTGCGACATTCATGCCTGCGTCTGCAAGTGCTTTTATTGTGCTCTCATTATCTGATGCAGGACCTATAGTACATACGATTTTTGTTTTTTTCATAAATTTCGCCAGTGAATAACTTTATTGTTTTTTTGGAATTTAAAGACACACCTTAATCTTTATATACTGGTATGGTACACAAGAATATACAGGGTGATATCTGTGTTAAAAAAAATAGATTTTGTAAATGATGGAAATATTTACTCTTTTGTTGCCGGCGCATTGTTCATGGCTGCAGGGGTGTTAATTCCAAATTCGATTGTGTTTGAAAATTCCGAGGCAGGGCTTTACGGTCTTTTGTGTCTTGTTGTATCGCTTTTATTCATAACCCAACTTAAAAAGTAATTACACGATTATCTGGATTCAAATAGAAGATATAAAAAGCATTAGCTATAAACTGGTTAATATGATAAAGGCATCGGCTCCGGGGAATCTTTTCTTTTTTGGAGAATATGCAGCACTTTTTGGAAAACCAAGTATCTGCGCGGCTGTAAATATTCGCACACAAGTTGAATTGCGCCCAAGAAATGATGATAGGGTTACTGTTGATTCTGACGCGTTCGGGCATGCAGATGCAAAAATAAATAAAGGGCTTTCTTTAGAATCCGTTGATGCAGAAGAACTTAGGCCTGTTTTAGGGCTTGTTGATGATTTGGTTCAAAGGTTTAATATAAAAAACGGGTTTGACTTAAAAATTGAATCAGAAATTCCGCCTAATTCGGGTATGAGTTCATCCACTGCTGTTTTTTGCGCGATTCTTAAGGCTGTGAGTACATATGCAGCTGTTGATATAAAAAATGAAGAATATTTTGATATAATATATCATCATCAGGCAAAAGTGCATGGCGGGAAAGCATCCGGGATGGAAATAATCTCTTCATCTGTGGGCGGATTTAATTACCTAACAAAAAAATCAGGAAAGATACAGACTGAATCTCTTGATTCCGGCAGTTTTCCTGTTGTTATTGGAAATACGCGGATTTCTGCACCAACTGCCCTTTCTGTAAAATATCACATTCCCGGGATGGAGAAACGATTTCCCAATCTTATGAAAAAAAGTTTTGATGAGATTGAGAATATATGTGTTGGGGCAAAAAAATATATTCAAAAAGGAGACATATCGGGTGTTGGTGAGCTTATGAATCGCAATCAAAAGGTATTGTCTGATATCGGAGTATCTCACCCAAAACTTGATGACTGTATTTCTGAGGCAAAAAAGGCAGGCGCTCTTGGCGCAAAGCTTTCAGGTTCGGGTTGGGGCGGTATTTGTTTTGCGCTTTGCGATGCAAAAAATAAAAAAGAAGTGGCTTTGGCAATTGAGAAAACAGGTTGCGAGGCAATTATTACAGACATCGGGTGCGCGGGTGTGCGGTTGGAGAAATGAGTAAAACAAAGAGATATATACTCCGTTGACCTTATTACCATGTATGGCCGGAAAAAAAGCAATATCCCCATTAATCGCTATAATTCTTCTGATAGTTTTTACTGTAGCCATAAGCACTTTGATTGTTGCATGGATGTATGATTATACAAAAAAAACTACTGATGCAGCAAGTTCCGGGACCACCGGCAGGCAGGGCGTTGTTTCATGCGCAAACCAAATCATAAGTATAAGCGATGTTTCTTTGACTCCGAATGGAGATACAGTAGCAAAGTTCAATGACTCTGAAACTTCAAAGACTTTTTTAAGTG
>JAUVEX010000079.1 GCA_030594585.1 archaeon
CCGTCAAGCATTATTTGTGTCGGGATTTGTTTTTGCTGAAATACCGCCATTGTCATTAAAAGATTTTTCACTTTTTCAAATTCGCCGGCGTCAAGAAGCCCAAACGCGCTCCAAAGGGTGTCTCTGCTCCAAAATTCCAGAAACCATGGATATCCTGCAAACATGCCCTGCCCAAAAAACGCATTGTTTACGAGGCCTTTAAGCACATGTGTGTTTGACACAAATGCACGGTCAAGACCGGCAATTGGGGTGCTTATGTTTGCAGTATTCTCTTTGTTGGCAAAAACAGTATCTGCTTCGTTAAGGCAGTCAAGCCATGTTGTGTGCAGTATGTCAAAATCAGAGATATCTTTTGTAAAAATAAATGGTATGTCGGCTATTTCGTTTGCATCAAGGGTTATTTTCATGCTGTATGCTCCCGGAACAAAACATCTTTGCCTGCTTTGAGGGTGGTGGTCTTTGTATTCTTCACTATGGGTAAAATTAATGTCTGTGTTTTCAAGCCTTCCTGCGCCGAAAACCGCCTCTCCAACTGATGATTTTATGCGAACGCATTTTCGTATTTCGTTGAATTCTGTGTTGTATGTCCTGTCATGCCAGTTTTCTGCTTTTGTCCGTATGTTTGCCGCAGCCTCAAGCACAAGATTAAACTCTTTTTTTTCTTTGGTTGTGTTCTTTAAAGAAATCAGGCAAACAACACCGTTGTCTGCTGCAAAAATCATTTCTTTTGCCTTAAAATCACAATTTTTCGGCTCATGAGAATATGTGACTTTCCATGGCGTTATAGTTGCTTTACTTACATCTACGGGCGAAAGCCATGTATTGTTTATATTAACTGCAAAATAATCAAAAAGCTTGTTTTGGGGGGCCCAAATACCCGACCATTTGGATGAAAACCCTGTGTCAACATCCCTATGGATGAAATACGCACCGGAAGACAAAGTATTTGTCTTTGAAGAAAAGCCGGTTGCTTTGTTTTTTTTAATTGTCCATTCAATCATAATAATCTATAAATTATTTAAACAAAGGACTATATATAATTAGTTAATTCTTGAAAAGAAGGAAGAAAAGACGATATTTTACTTATTAGTGTAAAATAATGGTTCCTTCTTTGAAGTGATGACTAATTCAGTTTCAAACGGCATAAATGATAAAATGATAAAGGGGATTAAAATGAATGCAAGGGCGGATTATTTCTTTGAGGTATCTTTTGAAGTCGCAAATAAAGTGGGCGGTATTTATACTGTAATCGCCTCAAAAGCACCAGTCATGCTTGAAAAATATGGCACCGGATACATTACAATAGGCCCTTGGTTTGAAGGCAAAAGCAATTTCGAATTCACAGAAAAAGATGCAGGCGAGTTCAAAGATGCGTTCACAAAACTTAAAAGCCAGGGAATAAAATGCCGTTCAGGAACATGGAACATTGACGGAAACCCAAGAGTCATACTTATTGATTTTTCAGTTTTTGCAGAAAAAAACAAGAACCGGATAAAGACTGATTTGTGGAAAAAATACAACATAGATTCTATTCGCGCAGACAGCTGGTTTGATGATCCTGTATGTTTCAGCCATACTGCAGGAATGCTGATTGATGAGATTTCAAAAAAACTAAAGCCTAAAAAATGCGTTGCGCAGTTTCATGAATGGATGGCAGGCGCCGGGCTTCTGTATCTTAAAAGCGCAAAATCAAATGTCGGGACCGTATTTACAACACATGCAACAATGCTTGGGCGGACCATGGCAGGGGTAAATGAAAACCTTCACGCAGAAATTGAATCAGGCCTTAAAAAAGGCATTACTGTTGACCCTCAAAAAGCATACCATTACAGTGTTGAAGCAAAACATTTAACAGAGTTCGCATGCGCCAAAAACGCAGATGTATTTACAACCGTGTCAAAAACAACAGCAAAAGAAGCAGAATACATTTTAGGGAAAAAGCCGGATGTAATACTTCCAAACGGGCTTAGCATAGCAAATTATCCAAGCATGGAAGAACTAGCATACATGCACAAACAAAACAAGACAAAAATAATGAATTTTCTTCGCGCATATTTTCGGCCATATTATGATATCAATCTAGAAGATCCAAGAATAATGTTTATTGCAGGGCGTTACGAATACCACAACAAAGGGATTGATGTGTTTATAGAATCCCTTGGCCGGCTCAACCAAAAGCTTAAAAACGAAAAGAGCGACAAAGATGTCTTTGCTTTCTTTTTGATTCCTGCAGATGCTGACGGGGAAAATGTAGAGGTATTAAAAGATATAACTCTTTTCAAGGAAATCGAGAATTATGTTGACGACCTTCTGCCGGATGTAAAGCATGCCCTTATAAACGCAATTACCCGCGGCAAGGATATACGGGAGGCCCTAAAAGATCACCTGACAGAAAAACGCATACAGGAAATAAAAAAACAGATGCTTGTGTTCCACGCAAAAAAGGGTCAAATTCCGCCTATGTGTGCGTTTAACCTTAAATATGATGCCAACAATGACAGCACAATAAAGGGCTTTAAGGCAAACGGCCTTTTGAACCGCAAGGAAGACAGGGTAAAAGTAATATTTTATCCCGCGTATCTTTCAAGTGCAGACAGGCTTTTGTCGCTTAACTATAATGCATTCCTTATTGGCTCAAGCCTTGGTGTGTTCCCGTCATTCTACGAGCCCTGGGGGTATACGCCTGTTGAGTGTGCCGCAAACGGGTGCCTTTCCATAACAACAGACTATGCGGGATTCGGCAAGTTCATAGACGAAAACAGAATACCCGCACTTAACGATAAAAAAGATCGCGGAATATATATACTTAAAAGAGAAGGTAAAAAATACGAAAATTGTGTTGAAGACCTTAAAAATAAGCTTCATGAGATAATCAATATGAGCAAAAATGAGATTGTAACAGAAAAACAGGCAGCAAACCAGCTAGCACAGATTACTGACTGGAAAGTTCTTGGAGAAAATTATATAAAAGCTCATAACGCAGCAATAAAATAGGGTATAAATAAGTTATATCAACGGTGGATTAATGAGTCATACAGAACAGCAAAACCTAAACCAAAAAATACTGGAAAAGATAATAAAACAGCTAAATCTTGCGCCGGGAGATATTGAATACTCTAAAAAGCCGAAAAATGTTGTTCTTATAACTCCTGATTATCTGCCGCGGACAATTTCTGACATATCCCTGCAGTCAAAACAGCTTGCAGAATCGTTGGTGCATAAAGGCATAAACACGCATGTTGTCACATTCGACCCATGGAAAGTCGGTTTTTCTGACGAGCTTGCAGGGGTAAATGTCCACTATATCGGAAACTCAATAAAATCCTATTCTCCGCTCACATGGGCAATCACAACCGGGATGGAAATAGGAAAGGCTGTTGCTGACATATACCACAAGGAAGGGCAAATTGACTTAATCCATGCGCACGAATGGTCAATGTTTCCGGCGGGGCTGAACCTACAGGCCGCCATGAGAAAGCCGCTTTTTGTAAACTATTATTCTCTTCAGGAACAAAGAACCCCCGGAATCAACAACAACTTTACCGAAGCTGTAAAGCAGATAGAATGGCGCGGAAGCAAATTATCCGACAGGATTATTGTAAACGAAGAATGGATGAAAAACGAGCTTCTTAAGTTCTATTCGCCGCCTGAAAAAAAAGTAAATGTTGTTGACCCTACAAATATAAACTGGACAAAAGACATTGCAAGAGATTATTCATGGGTCATGAAAAACTGGGAAAAATGGAGATATGAAAGGCAATCACAAACAACACGGTAAGGCATTTTTATGAAAATAATACATCTTACATGGGAATATCCGCCAAACAAAATTGGCGGGCTTGCAACGCATGTTGAAGCGCTTGCAAAAGCGCAGGCAAAAGACGGCATAACACCAATTGTCATAACCTGCGCATTTTCCGGAGAGCACGGGTTTGAAGAAAAAGACGGCGTCAAAGTATACCGTTTTGATGCCGACCACATCCCTGCAGAAGATTTTCCGTCGTGGGCACTTCAGATGAACACGCTTATGGCGAACCAAGCTTCAGAAATTTTAAATGACAATGATGATGTTGCCATGATTCATGCGCACGACTGGCTGGTCTCAACAGCTGCTATAACTTTAAAGCACATATACCGAAAGCCGCTTGTAGCCACAATACACTCTATGGAGCTTGGAAGGCGGGGGGGTATTTATGATGACAGGCAGAAACTCATCCACGATCTTGAAGGGCGGCTTGTTTTCGAATCCTGGAAAACCATCTGCTGTTCGCACTATATGAAAGACGCTATATGCTCTGCATTCGGTGTGCCTTGGGATAAGGTAGAGGTCATCCCAAATGGTGTTTGTGAAGAATGCCTTGAAACGACGCATGAT
>JAUVEX010000086.1 GCA_030594585.1 archaeon
AACAATTTCGGGAAGCGTAAAGAAATTCCCTTTTGACTTGCTCATCTTCTCGCCATCAACAAGGAGGTGCTCCCCGTGAACCCAGTATTTGACAAATGGCTTTCCTGTAGCGCCTTCAGACTGCGCTATTTCGTTTTCGTGGTGCGGAAATATAAGATCTACACCGCCCGTATGAAAATCAATAGTCTCATCAAGATTATCCATTGCCATTACAGAGCATTCAATATGCCATCCGGGACGAATCTTGCCCCAAGGGCTTTCATAGTATATCCCTCTTTCAATCTCATCTTCAGTGGATTTTTTAAGAAGTGCAAAATCCTGCGGGTTGTCTTTCTCGTATTCATCAACATCAACTGATGCCCCTATTTTTATGTTGTCAAGATTTACTTTTGAGAGCTTGCCATAATCTTTAAATGACGATATTCTAAAATATACTGAACCGTCCCGTTCATACGCCAGACCTTTATCTACAAGCTTTTTTGTAAGCGAAATCATGCTTTTGACACATTCTGTTGCTTTAGGATAATATTTTGCCCGTTTTATATTAAGCATGTCAAGGCCGCTGAAAAATTCCTTTGTGTATTTTTCGGTAAATTCTTTAAGACTAAGGCCTTCTTTTTTTGAGTCCCTTATTGTCTTATCATCTATATCTGTAAGATTCATGACAAGCTTCACATCATACCCCAAATATTCGAGTACCCGCACAAGATTGTCGGTCATAAGAAAGCTTCGATAGTTTCCTATATGCGGGAAATTATACACTGTAGGGCCGCACGCGTATATAGAAACTTTATTTTTTTCAAGAGGCACAAATAATTCTTTTTTCCTTGTAATTGTGTTAAATATTTTAAACTCCATAACAAGACCCTGTTGCGTTTAATGGAAATATTATGTTTAAATACCTTTGCAGGCACCTAAAAACAATAAAGCCCTAGATGTTTAGCTAAATAACGGTGTGCTTAAATACTTAAATCCGTTGTCAGGAAAAATAACCACAATCTTCTTGTTGGAACCAATTTCTTTTGCTTTATTGCGGGCAACATACATAGCGGCTCCTGAACTCATGCCGACTAAAAGCCCTTCTTTTTTTGCAAGTTCCCTCGCAACAGCATATGTTTTTGGAACTTCCTCTTTTTTTATTTCAACAACCTCATCAAAATAGCCGCTGTTATACAATTGGGTCGGATACATATCACATGGGTTTCTCAAACCCTGTATAACTGCGCCAACTGCCGGTATTACCGCTATCATCTTTATTTCAGGATTATGCTCTTTCAATCTTTTAGATATCCCGACCCCTGTTCCTGCAGTGCCAATACCTAAAACAACCATATCCACAGTACCTTCTGTCTGCGCTAATATCTCCTTTGCTGTTGTGTCGTAATGCGCCTCTATATTTGCCGGATCCCCGAACTGGTCAATATCAACATACTTATCAGGATTTTCCTTAAGAATTTTATATTTTAGCTCAACAGCCCCCCCGGTTCCTTTTTCACCCGGCGATAAAATAAGTTTCGCCCCATAGGCAGTTATTATCTTCCGCCTCTCAATACTTACGCATTCAGACATCGTAAGTTCAATCGGGTATCCTTTTGCAGCAGCAATCATTGCAAGGGATATACCTGTATTTCCGGATGTTGCCTCAAGTATGATTTTACCCTCTGAAAGCCGCCCTTCTTTTTCTGCATTCTCAATAAGCCTTAATGCCGCCCTATCTTTTACAGAAGAGCCAATATTATACCATTCAAGTTTTGCATATATTTCCGCAGAATTTTCAGAAAGTATATTAGATATCCGGATCATTGGCGTATTTCCAACTAACTCCATTACATTTTGTTTTATATTGCAGGTCTTCTGTTTAGTTAATTCGGACTCCATTTTTGTTTACCTCCAAAAAATATAGTCCCGACTGCATCCAAAAAAATAAGATAACTAAATATTGCGTTTATTAAAAATGATTTATTCAAAGAATTAAAAATAGCTGTTTTTTCATTATTTGTTGTTGCAAACATATCCACCAGTCATAAGACTCACCAATTATAATATAACGCCGTTATTATATCAAGATATAGGCCAGTAAATTATATAAAACTAACGGCGCTTCTTTAAGAAATCATGAAATTTTGATGCACTTGAGGCATTTCAAGCTTTTTCAGCTTTGCTGAAAAGCTTCGAGTGAAGCGAGATGATTTTTATTTTTGGTGTGATTTATCGCAATAAGAAATCTCAATAACCTGTGCTTCCAAAACCGCTGCATCAGACAGAGTGACGGTATCAATTCTTTTAACTGCCTCTTCAACTTCTTTCATTTTACTGTGCGTTTCAGGATGCTGCGGGGCTAAATTACAGCACTGGCCCGGAAGAATAGAAATATCATAAGTTCCTATTTCTTTTGCAATCTGTATTGTTTCTTCCTTGTCAAAACCGATTAAAGGGCGAAATATGGGGATTTTCATCATCGCATCAGTTGCATAAATATTATCAAGTGTCTGGCTTGCCACCTGCCCCAAACTTTCGCCGGTAACAATTCCGGATGCTTTTTCTTTTTTTGCTATTTTCTGCGCTATTTCAAGCATTAAACTACGGCACAAAATACATCTAAGTTTTTCCGAAGCTTTTTTTTCAATCTCCGCCTGGATTTTTCCATAAGGCACAATATAGAATTTAACTTTCTTTTTTGATATTTTTGCAAGAGTTTCAACAAGCTTTTTTGCTTTTTTAAATGACGCATCATCCGAGAATGGCCGTGTGTCTAAATGTATGAACACAATAGATGCGCCTTTTTTCATCATAAGGTATGACGCAACAGGAGAATCAATGCCACCGGAGATTAATGATGTTAATTTCATAATAATCAATAGATAAAGGCAGATTTAAATAAGATACTCAAGAACAGAAAAAACACTAACCAGCATATTCTGTCTTATCCCCCCAGATAATCTTTTAGTCTAAAAACGCGAACATTTCGCCTGCAAATTGAGGCTCCATTTTTACATATTCTGCTTTTGCATGTTCGCATGGCTCGCCATGTTCGCTGCAGTGTGCCGTACAGCAACCGCGATGTATGAAACCTTTCTTGTGCGCGCATAAAACTAAAGAGTCCGAGCCTATGTGAAGATTATTATTGCATATTTTACATTTGGCCGTCATGATATGTTATTAGAACACAAGGAGTATATAAGGTTTTTGTCGGGATTTGAAGAAATCGGCTATTTGTGTTTTCTCTCATAATCCTCAATCGCTTTTTTAAGGGCATCTGTAGCAAGGTTCGAGCAATGCATCTTTATCGAGGGAAGGCCTCCAAGCTCGTCTGCAACAGCATCTCTTGTTATTTTTTTGGCGTCAGCTATTGTTTTTCCCTTTGCAAGCTCTGTTAACATGGATGATGATGCAATGGCTGCTGCACACCCGAATGTCTGGAACTTGATGTCTTTAATTCTTTTGTCCTTCACTTTTATGTATATAGTCATCGTGTCCCCGCATATAGGGTTGCCGACTTCGCCTATGCCGTCTGCGTCTTTTATTTCACCGACATTTTTAGGGTTTTTGAAATGCTCTAAAACCTTATTAGAATATATCATATGAATTCACATTAATTGCTCTTATTTAGAGGGCTTAAAGCCCTCAATTTTTCTATAATTCCCGGTAAAATTTCAATAACTTTATCAATCTCTTCCTCTGTTGTATAGCGGCTTAGCGTGAATCTGATTGACCCGTGCGAAACATCTACCGGAAGGCCAATTGCTTCTAAAACATGGCTTGGCTTCAGGCTATTTGATGAGCATGCAGAACCTGTTGATACTGCGATTCCTTCTAAATCCAAATGCAGAAGAATGGATTCGCCCTCAATATATTTGAACGAGAAATTTACATTATTTGGATTTCTTTTCTCGCCCTTAGGCCCGTTAAGGATAACATCAGGAATTTTTTCTTCTATATTTGCTATTAATTTATCCCTCAAGTGTGTCATTTTTTCTGTGTGTTTGTAAAAATCCGCCATGTTGATTTCGGCCGCTTTTGCAAATCCGACAATTCCGGGAACATTCTCTGTTCCTGCCCGCTT
>JAUVEX010000060.1 GCA_030594585.1 archaeon
TTGATATTAATGATACAAGCACGGCAAATTATTCAGAAACAAAAACAAAAAAACACAGGATAAAAAATACAAAAGAGCCAAAAATAAAAACACTTGAAAACCGTGCAGGGAAATTAGTTATTCAGCTTGACATACCGCGTGTCCGTTCAAAAAATAATATCCATATAGATGAATTTGAAGAATCCTGCGAAATCCGCGCAAAAACAAAAGACACGCTTTACTTCAAGATATTAAAGACTCCGCCAAACATGAGCTTAAAAACAAAAGAGCTTAAAGGTGAAAAACTAAGCGTAACTTTTGGCCTTTAATTTTTTCTTTCAAGCTTTTCTTTAAGAAGGTCGCCTAAAGTCAGCGCGCCTGTTGCCGTTGGTGCGTTGTTTTCAACTGAATCAGCACCCCCCTTATCAACCAATACAATTCTAAGAACTCTTTCAATTTTTCTTGCAAGATTAATTGGGGGAATAAATTTTCCCTGTTCAATCCTGTGAAGAATAGATTCTTTTTCCTTCAGCTTTTGCGCCAGAAGTTCCATACTTAGGTTTTGCTTCTCTCTTGCCCGTCTTATTCTTGATGCTGCATCGGGAACAATCGATTCCGGCAAAACAGAATCAGACACGCTTCTTGAAAAAACCGGTTTTGGCGCCTTTATCACAGCACCATACTCAGAGCAGTTGGTGCACACATTAAGAATACTATCCTCTATTCGGCACTTTACAATCCTGTTTACCTGCCTTCCGCACATGTCACATTCTTTTGCATCATCCATACAACATAATAAGCTTGCAAAAAATAATAAACCTATGCAAAAAAAAGAAGATCTAAAAAATACATACAACCAAATCGCAGAGCATTTTGACGCAACAAGACAAAACATCTGGAAAGAAACAGGCATGCTTTTTGAAAAACTAAAAGAAAATTCTCTTGTATTGGATCTTGCCGCGGGCACAGGACGGCACGCCGTTTATGCAAAAAAGAAAGGCCACAATTGCATATGCTCTGATTTTTCACAAAAACAAATTCTTCAGGCAAGAAAAAAAGACCAGAATATGTCCTGTGTGATATCAGATATCCTAAAAAGCCCGTTTAAAAAAGAAACATTTGACGCAATACTATACATTGCGGCAATACACCACATAAAAACAGAAAAGGAAAGAATAGAATCCCTTAATGAAGCAAAAAGAGTATTAAAGCCAAACGGTCTTGTTCTTGTAAGTGCATGGTCTTTAGATGCGCCAAAATTCAAAAAAGAAAAAATAACCAGAAAAGATGTTATTCTTGCATGGGATAAAAAATATCCCCGTTACTATCACTTATTTAACTCAGGCGAGCTTGAAGAGCTTGTAAAAAAATCAGGCCTGAAAGTTATTGAAACAAAAAAAACAAATAGCAATTTCTGGGTCCTTGCAAAAAAGGATTAATGTTCTCTTAATTCTTTTGCCTTAAGGTCAAATGAACTAAGGCATAAAGTGCCGCCAAGCGCAAGAACTATAAATGTTAAAATGCGGTCAACAATTGCTACAGCCGCCCCAAGAGCCACAGGAACGCCACCCAATGAAAGCCCAACAACAATACCGGATTCAACAGCACCGATACCCCCCGGAAGAACAGGCACAAAAACAGAAAGCCTTGAAATAGTGAACGCCACAAACACGAACAAAATGCTTGTATCTCCGCCAAACGCAAGAAGCACAACATATAAGCGCAAAACATCAAATATTCTTAAAAAAACAGTAACTATTGCATTCAAGACAACGAGCTTAAATGTCATGTTCTTTTCAAGCGCCTCAGAAAATATACCTACATCGCTCGCAAGCTTGCGCTGTGCTGCAACCATTCGTTTTTTAAGAAAATCGAACCTGCCAAAAATAGCAATCATAAAATGCGCAATAGCGTATGCTCTTTTTTCATTGAACAGCGCATAAAAAAGAAATGCCGTAAACGCCATGCCAACAAATATTGCCGCAATAAGAACAGCTTCAATCATTGTTTTCTCAAGAAAAAATAAAAAATAAAAAAGAACAAAAACATCCATCAAAAGAAAACTCCCCATATCAAAAAACCATGGGGGTACAATCGTTGCAAGTGTTTTTGATTTCTTTACACCCGAAAGCTTCCCCAAAAGATACACTTTTGCAGGCTCACCCCCGGCCATAAAAAAAGGCGTTATTGTATTTAACCAATAGCCTATTATCTGGAGCTTAAAAAAAACAGCGAATTTCTGTGTTATGTTTAGTGCTTCTGCAAGAACGCGCCACCTATATGCAAACCCTGCAAGAGTTGCTAAAAAAAGCACAACTGCTAAAAAAAGAAATGCAATATTCGCAGACACCACAATATCTGCAATAGCATAAACACCTCCGCTGTATTGCGCAAGAAAGTACAATAAAATAGCACTTATAATGCCTCCGGCATAAGCAGCTAATTGTCTCATAAGCTGAAATTATGTTTTTGATGCTTTATAAGTTATTGTTATTAACTCTATTCTGTCTGAGAAAACCTTTTAAAAAACGGATTTATGATGGGTCTGGTCATTGATTTCAAAAGAACATGTATATTCACCCAGTTGGATCCTTTATTCCCGACCGGAACGCCTTTTCCTGCAAGAAGGTTTCTTAATACATCATCAATAGATGTAGCATCCGGAAGAACAGTATATGCATTGCCGATGTCTTTATACCTATGCGCATCACTTCCGGCACAGACCGGCATTTTATGATCCTGCGCATATTTTGATGCCATATAATTCTCAAAAGGAAAATAAGCCATGCCATTTATTGCCTCAAAAACAAACGGGCTCTTAATTTTTTTAAACCCTAAAAAAACGCCTTTTCTCCAGAAAGCAAATGGGTGCGGAATGACAATTGTCCCGCCCTGCTTTTTTATCAACTCGACTGTGCGTTTAATGCTTTTAAATTTAGGAATTTTCTTTTCTATGCCCAAGGCAATAATTTCCCCCCCGCGGGTAAGCACTTCCTCGCCCTTAATCACCATAAAATCTTTATACTTTTTTTTAACATCCGGCAAATTATTATGGTCAACAATTGCAACCCCGTCAAGGCCGCGTTTTTTTGCAGTGCGCACAATACCGTCAACAGACATGAAAGAATCTGAAGAATTTTTAGAGTGGATATGAAAATCTATTTTCATGAAAAAATTATATGTTTCATACTATTTATTGATTTTTAGCGTTGGTTTATGTTCATGCGCAGTATGCGGTAATAAAAAAACGAATACACCATAAAGAAAAATATCTTGGTTCCGTCGGTTAGCGGATTGAATTTCGATGACCCATTGCGCATATCATAAGTAATTGGAATTTTTTTCAGGCTCATATTATTAACAGCAGTCTTTACCGCCATCTCGCTTTCAATAGTAAATCCATTTGACTTTAAATTCATCTTTTTTATGGCATTTTTTGTAAGTCCCCGCATGCCTGAAAGATTATCTATCCTTTTCCCGAAAAGAATCCTAAAAATTCCCCGAGACACAGCATCACTTACTAAAAAAACGCGCGGCAGGGACTTATGTAAAAACTTTGTCCTCTCACCCACAACAACATCATGCGTCTTTAAAGCATCTATGAATTCAGGAAGCAATTTAATAGGATAAGTGCCGTCAACATCAAGAAAAACAACATCGTCCTTTAAATGCTCAAATGCACACCGCAATGCCTCTCCTTTCCCTAATCCGTGATCATAAATTACAGGAACCCCTTTCTTTTTTGCAATCTCGACTGTCCTGTCTTTTGAATTGCCATCAACAACAAGCATCTTCGTAAGTGTGACTGACCGTATTTCATCGATTGTTTTACCGATGCTTTCCTCTTCATTTTTTGTTGGAAGAACAATTGTTACCATAACACCACAAATAGATTACGCAAAAGCTTATTTAAATACTTTTTAGAATAACTGGATAAAAACTTAATCGATAAGTTCACGGACTGTTTTTGCTATGTCTTTTTTCAAAAACAATTTTTTGTAATCTTTAGCTTTTTGCTCAACAGGCTCATCCGAATCTAATTTTTCAATAAGTTTAGGGATTTTATTTGTATCTGTTTGCGGCAAATTATAAGCACATCCTTTTTTCTCCAAGTATACCCCCAAAGCTTCCTGTTCCATCTGCTTTGGCTGAGGTATGAGTATGCTTTTCTTGCCGAAACACACAATATCGCAGACTGTGCTAAATCCTGCGCGGGATACTATAACATCCGCAGCACTTATAAGCTCAAACACATCATCAATCCAGGTAGTGTATTTTATATTCCCTCGGGATTTTCTTTTAGTCTTTACCCGAATTATAAAATTCCATTCCTTCATCTTAAGAAACTCATCTTCAAGCGCAACAATTCTTTTTTCAAGAGCATAAGGGCTTTGTTTTGGGCCGGAAATAAATATAACGCATAGTTTTCCGTCAACCCCCATCTTTTGTTTAATCTCTTCTTTTGATGAATACTCTTTTGGTTGTTTTCTTACAAGAGGTCCGATATACTTTGTTTTTGAATATCTTGAAATGGATGCAGGATACAGATTATTTGGCTTTTTAAAATCACACACAACAAGCTTATCTGCAAAAGATGCAAGAAAATACATAGCACCCTCAAAAAAATACGATGCATATTTACGCACTCCCGGCAGTGTTATCTGATGAGTCATATACATCGATTTTATGCCTTTGGTTCTTGCAGGCATATGCCCGAAAGCAGAATCGGAAAAAACAAAATCTATTTTCTCATTTTTTAGAATATCTTTTTCTAAAACATAATTCTTAATAAATGAATAAGCCATTTTTGGAAAATTCAAAAAGGTCTTAAAAAAATCTATGCTCCCGTCAAAGTTATCAACCCAGTCAATCAAGTTTAAAGAATAACACTTATATCCTTCTTTTCTTGCATAGTCAACCGCAGGACCCCATGTGCCAAAAACAACATTGTGCCCTTGTTTTTTTAATTCATTTGCAATTGTAAAAGAACGCCCCACATGGCCTAATCCAAGCCCGTTGCATGAAAAATAAATATTCATAATTGTATAACTCTTTTTGAATTTAAAAAACTAAACCAATAACCCGAAAATATAAGCCCCGAAAGTAGAAAAAACAAAATAATTGAAAGCAATATGAGATATAATAAATATCATGGTTTTGAAAATATCGGCTTTAAAGACATATATGTAAACAGCACAGGTTGCAACATCATAAAATACTGTAAGCAACACCCCCCAAAACACAAGATTTGCAGCAGTTATCGGTGCAATTGATGCGACATATGCAACAGCCGCCATCCCGGCAAGTGCCACAGGCAGATAATGCGCTTCTTCCTGCGTTAAAAATACAGAGATTGTAAGAGATATTATGCCTACAAGAGCGCCCGTATGCCATCCAAACGCTAAAGCCGTAAGAACCGCTCCAAAAAGGCAGGTTTCAATACCTAATGAAAGATGCGGCAAGTATTTCTGATAATACCTTGATGCAATTCCTGCCGCAATAAATGATGCCGAAACTAAAAAATTCGAAAAGAAAACAGCGGCAAGCAAAAGAAAAACAACCATGATAGTACTATGTTTATGTTTTTCTAAAAACGCATAAATTTTAGCATACTTTTCTTGTTGCTTTGTGTGTGAAACTGGCCGCACTGGTTTTGGGGCTCGTAAAACAGGTTTATTCCCGCCGGACTGTACCTTTTTTACAGGCACAAATAAATTGATAATTTTCGCAATCACAGTAAATCACATAAAACATATTGGTGCGGTCATTTCGCCCATCACACATCACAATATCAGTTAAGGCTGTCGTAATCATTCCACACGACTATTATTAGTAAAAGCAATATTTAAATCCTGTTAGTTTTCAGGCCTGAATTTTATGCCGTAATG
>JAUVEX010000032.1 GCA_030594585.1 archaeon
TTTTAAAAGACTGGCGTGAGTTATGTTTCTTGCATTCGTCGTAAATCTGAAAAGAATGTCGTCGCCTTCCAGAAGCAGGCGCCCACCCGCAGTTGTGTAATTTTTCATAAGTTCTATGTCGTATTCTGTCAGGCTTATGCCTGCGGTGTCCTCAGTTGACCAGACAACAACACCAAATCTTTCAAGGTAGCTTAAGTCTGGGCTTTCAATCTCTGCTTTGTTCCATCTAGACACGCAATAATCATTTTGAAGAGCATCTACAAAGGCATTGCTTTCATTGCTGTATTTTGTGTTTATGATAAGCACTGGTGTTCCGTCACAGGGCAAAACCTCGAAGGTATAATCCGGGCTTACAGCACAGTTGGAATATATGTCGCAGGATTCAATATGAAATGTATATGTTCCTTGTGTGTGGGTTTCTAAGAAGTATCTTTTGAATTTATCATTAATTATACCTTGCACTTCTATGAATTCTCTGCCGTAGGGGTTTGTAATTACAAGATTTGCCGTTTCTATTGTGCTGTGGTCTGTAATGTCTGCACGAACAATAAATGGTTCGTTTTTTGCAATTGTGCTTGTGAAATTAACCGCGGTTATATTGGGTGGGAATATATCTTTGACTTCAATAAATGTGTAATTTTCTATTGTGTTTCCTTCATAATATGTTTTTGTATGCAATGTATAATTTCCTGCTATTTTTGGGGCTGTCCAGTTGCTTTCGAATGTTTCTATTTCTGTTGCATTTATTTCGTTATTTCCAAAGTAGATGTAATCAACAACAGTATTTTCAGAGCCTACAGAATATTCAATATTCAGGTCCTTTAGCAGTACAATACCGCTTGTGTCTGAATGAATAGTTATGGGAACAAGGCAGTTGCCGGAAGCATCAGATTCGCAGTAATCTATGTATTGCTGGATGGAGTCTTTTATGTCCGGCTGCGGAAGTTCATAAGTAATATCTATATTTGAAACCGTGATTTGCCCTTCCGTCTCTGAATGAAGTGTTATAGGTACATAACGAAACCCGTTTTCGTCGGGAATGTATGATGTATTGGGGTGATTTAAAAACTTATTAAATGCTGAGAGATTTATACTGGCTTTTAATAAACCCACAGTTTCATTTAATTCCCCTACATAAGACCATTCATTTGTTGATTCTTGTGAATATGCAGTAATGATATGTGGGTTGACAGGATACGAGTTATTCCACATAAATCCTTCTAAAGATACCTCCGCATTTGTAAAATTAATGCCGATTGGACTTTTTATCCAAAAACTATTGCCTGTGATTGTATTTTCTGAAGCACTTCTGAAAAAATATGGGAATGATTCAACTTCTTGCCCGGAAGCATATAATGATTGGGTGTATAAATAGAGTGATTTATTTTTGTAATTTGTTATTGCCTGCCACTCTATAATTCCATCATAGCCTACATCGATTGTAATATTTGTCGGATAATATTTATCTGGAGGCGGATAAGATGTATCGATAACTTCAATACCCATAATATTCACTGTTGCTGAAGTTATATTTACTGTTTTCGTTGTTCTAATCATGTTTTTCGGGAGTGAAACATAAACTGTTTTTTCACCAGACGCGTCAAATTGAAGCTGCGCATCAGTTCCATAAGTTTCAAAGGTGTTTGTTTGCGTATCATATAATTGTCCTTCAATTATTTCTCCGGTTATTTCTGCATTTAATGAGGTATTTCCTGTGTTTTCGAAAGATATGCTTAGGGTTTTTTTTGTTTCGACTTCAAATGCGGGTATGTTTATTGATGTTATTTTTCCGATTTTGGGTGTGGTTATTTCAAAAGGCGTGATTTTTTCTTCAATCCTGTTTCCATAGTGAAGTTTTGAAACCAGGGTGTAATTTCCGCCTGGAAGAAGTGCCTGCATTTCATATTCGAAAGCTGTTTCTGTAAGGGCTGTCATGTTTTTTGTCTCAAGCAATATGACGGACACAACTTTTTGAGTAGAATCATGGATGTTGAGTTCAACAGTGCCATTTATTGTGCTTGTATCATTGTTTTGTGCAGAAATCGTAATTGTTAGGTTTTTGCCTTTTTCTACGCTGTTTGGTGTAATTACGACGCTGTTGATTTCTGCGATATCTTCAACAAGAGAAATTATGTTTTTTTCAATGAATTCCAAAACTGTTTCGTTTTCATAAATGTATGTCCTTAAGGCATAAGTTCCTGTTTTTTTCGGCGTCCAACTCCAATTGAACCAGGCCGTTCCGCCACCTATTATATCTCTTACGCCCACATTGTTTAGTTCTTTAAGAATATCCAACTCGTCTGTTATGGCATAGACAAGGTAAAATTCCGAGTCATTTTCCTTTATGTTTTTGTACTGCACTGAAAAGTTTGATTCTTTTCCTACAACCATTTCGTCGGGTATTGACAGGATGAAACCAATTACATCATATTCTGTGTTGTATGTGTTTTTATATCCTTCATTGTCGATGACTTCTATCAAGACGGTGTATTTTCCTGTTGTGTTTTCAGCAACAAAAGTTGATTTCCATAAGCCATCGACATCTTCTTTTAATGACTCATTAAATATATCGTTTGAAGGTGCTGTTATTTGGGTGGTAACAGATGTTACTACTCCGTTGTCTGTTGTGTTTACGGTTATCGATATTATATCTTTTTTGAAAACAATAGTTGGCATCCGGACATCATATATTACCGGCTCTTCGCTTTGATATATGTCAAGGGTTAGTGGTATTGTGATTGTTGGTGTTGTGCTGTTTGAGGTTATTGCAACATATCCGTTAAATGTTCCAAGGCCGACAAGTGCGGGGTTTATTTCTATTTGTATGTGTTTTGTTTCCATAGGTTCAAGATAGAATTCCTGTGTGAAATTTGTTGTTGTTTTTCCATCTGTTGTAATGTTTGATATATGTATTTTTTTTGCGCCGTAGTTAAAAAGAGATATATCTTGCGCGAATACTTTGCTTAGGGTTGCAGTATCTGTTATTGTGTCCGGCATTACAAGCATTTTTGCGTCTGTTATGTTCTGAAGATTAATCAGGCCTGAACCGTATTTTATGTCTTTTCTTATATTCCCAAGATCTGTTGCTGTGTATTCCAAAAGAGCCTTTATCTGTTCATGTGTTATTTGTGGGTTTGCCTGAATCAGAAGTGCTGCGGCTCCTGCAACATGCGGAGTTGCCATTGATGTTCCGCTTAAGGAAGCGTATTTGTTTTCCGGCAAAGAAGACATTATATTAACGCCTGGAGCCGTAACATCTGGTTTTATACCAACACCATCTATGAGCTCACCACCTGAAAAACATGCATATTCGCTCTCGTCATTTACGGCACCAACAGTTATAGCGTAAGGAATAACCCCTGGGGTTGTAACACCTATATACCCATCACAAGAGCCACACGGACCGCAATTACCGGATGCGACAACAACTACAACGCCTGCGTCAATGGCATCTTTAATTGCCAGGCTTTCCGCACCAAAAGGCTCTGAGTATGCACCACCAAGGCTCATGCTTATGATATCTGCGCCGTCATCGGTAAACGGATTTCCGTCAGGGTCGGAAGCCCAGTTTATGGCGGCGATTATTTGGCTTTCATATCCGTAGCATTCGCTGGTTTCACCAAGGACTTTTCCATTCATAATTAAGGCGTTTGGCGCAACACCATCATATAATCCGCCGTTAGCTTTTGTTCCTGCTGCTATTCCTGCTACATGCGTTCCGTGGCCGTTGCATGGAGTGATATCTGTTCCTGAAAAAAATTCTTCTTTTATCACTTTTCCCTGGAGCATTGGATGTGTCTTGTCAATTCCGGTATCCAGAACAGCGATTTTCACACCTGAACCTGTAAGGCCTTTAGCCCACAGGTCAGGAGCATTTATATTAGGTACACTTATGTCAAGAACAGGATATACTTTTTTGTTAGGCCATATTTTTTTGACATCTTTTGATTTTGTAAGTTCATCCACTTTGCTTTTTTCAATCTCAACAGAAACTATGTTTCCTATAGGGTATTCTCCGTGAATATTTGCGCCTAGGGATTTTGCGTAATTTGCGACAGTTTTTAATTTTGTTTTTCTTTTGGTGATTTTTGATGCAAATGCCTTTTTTGGGGAATCGGTTTTTGTGCTTAATGTTACGGGGCTTTTAATGTCTTCCAATTCAAGAAGAACAATTATTTTTTCATCAGGACCTTTATCCATTATTTCACTTTCAAGGGTAGATGTTATTTTGTGCGTCTGAACTGATGAAGATAATGATGTTGTTGGCTGTTCGCTTAGCTGACCGAAAATAGTTGTTACTGTAATCCCGCTTTCTGCAGAAACTGTTTGTGCGGCAAAGAGTATAAGTGCTATGATTACAAACAGCTTTGCGGTACTTTTTGAATTCATTTTTAATCACATCATATTTCAAAATATCATAATTATATTATCAAATATATTGTAGCAACCAACAATATTGCGGTTGGTATCAAGATAGATATTGCAGATTTTTTTATTGATAGATTGTGTTGTTTTGATACGCCAATAATTGTTAAATAGGTACTATAGATTATTATTAAAACCATAACACTATAACTTATTATTTTCAATGGCACAAACATCAATGCCCCAAATAAATAACTAGGGGTATTTGCATAAATTATAATTCTCGTAGTATCTTTTAGTGTTCCTTCACAGTTGAAAAATCGTATAAATGGATGAAATATAATTGCAGTTAAATATATTCCAAGAACGAAAAGAACATAAACATAAATAATGGTGAAGACCCCCATGATTAATGTAACATATATAGATGCAAAAATACCAAACATAGAACTTATGGACATAAATCCAAACATAGTTATTAATCCTGCAAAAATGGCAGGCATTGATGATAGTTTTTTGAGAAAATTGTTTGATTGTTTTTGATTTTCTTTTTTTGTCTTTTCAAAAAATTCAGAAGGGCATTTCAGAATTTTTCTGATTTTTGAGTATGTTGTTTTCATGATTTTTACCTCTATTTTTTGTTCCAACTGCCTTTGTATGATGTGGGCACGACATCTGTTATGACCAAAAGGCCACTGTCAAGTTTTTCTGTCCTGTATCCTTTTTCTTTTTCCACAAGCGCATCTTCGCCGAATTTTTCAATCATGTCTTTTCCGTAGAAGTTCAGCCAGAATCTGTTTATTGGTATATCCAGTGCGAGGATGTCGTCGTCTGGATGTTCATTTAAATGTGGGAGGTGATTTTCATCATCTGCAAAACCATATATTGGCTTTTCGTCGAGCGTATTCCAAATTGACTTAGTTATTTTGATTAATTCTTCTGCATTTTTGGGTCCTATGGCTTCTTCTGTAAAGTTTCCACCATATACTGAAAGAGATATTTGTCCTAATTTTCTTTTTTTGCTTTCTTGCGGCCAAATAGTGAGTTGATATGTGGCCAATCCTTCGTGTCTGAAATAGATGATTCCACCAGCATATTGTTTTAGTTTGGTTTTTGCTTCTTCAAGGCATACCTTAGGATACGAATGCCCTCCAAATTGTTCTTCATATATTGAACCGTTGTCAAGGCATGTTTTAATTATGGTGTCTAAAAAAGCATTTTCGGCTTTTTTCGCTTTTATAAATAATTTTACATCTAGGTTGTCTGTCATTTTAAAACACTCCATTCAGATATTCTACCTAAGATAACTTGTAGTTCTAGCCAGTCATGCACTTTTCCGTTTGTCGGGGGGTCGTTTTTGAACATAAGTTCTATGTTTTCAAGATTCTTTAATTCTTTTGCTTCATTAAGTCGTCTTATCTGGTCGTCTAATTTTTTTATGGCATCATCTTCGTCCCAACCAGGCCAATACCAGTTCTTAGTTTCTACAATTGTCTTGTCTTTGAGCACAACATCCAGATCAGTTAGTCTATTTTTTTCATCCCTCATGATGATTAATGCAACTTCATTTACATCATCTAAATAGTTTGAATGTGATGCAACTTCTAACTCAAACAGATGTCCTTTTAGATTTCCTATGTCGTTTTTTTCAGCAAATCGTGCAATATCACTTACAAGCCCTTTGCGAGTATTTCCGTACTCGTCAATACTGTCGTAGAGTCCTTTTACATTTCTTTCATCTAATTGCTTTATTCCTTTAGCAATTCTTTGCGCGTATTCCTCACCGAACTCTTTTTTCACAACCGTAAAAAAACTATTGGCGGCTTCTTTACCACTGTGCGTCGCAATATTTTCAATTCCTTTAAGCGCATCGTCAGACCATTCTTCTGTTCCTATTACAATGATTTTTTTGAATATGTTGCCTATCCATTTAGCAAACGAGTCTATCAAGTTCTCTCCAAGCTTTTTTGTATATTGCCACAAACCTGTTGCTTTGTCATAAATAATCCTTGTTCCCGGAACAAATTCGTCAACCCATTTCAGCTCTTTTCCGACATAAACTGCGAAGTGGCCCACAAGACCTACAGGCATTAACGGGGATGCCAAATCGCCTACAAGAAATGCTGCTTCAAGTTTGCATTTTCCTGTTTTGTCAATCGCATTGTCAACGAACCCGCCAACACAGTTTCTGATGTCATTTTCACTTATACAGTCATTTATGGTGGATATACAGGTGTTTATTCCACTTTCTGTTTCGTATGCGCATTTACAATAATCCTCAATACTCATGCCTATGGAGATGACATCTACTACAGGAGCTGCTGCTGCGATAAGGAAGGGTATTACCACTATTGTTTGTTCTGTTCCGTTGTTAGAGGCCAATACTCTTTTTTGTGCTGTTGTAGGGTCTTCGGTGAATTTAAGAATGTTGATGCCGCTTCCAATAGTGATTGTTTGAGTATTGTGGTATACGCCAGAATATGATTCATTTGTAATATTATACACTATTTCAACATTGTGGTTCCCTTGCGGTATTCCTGCGATATATGTAGTACCAAAAGCATTCGTGATATATTCTTCGCTTATGATATCATCTAAAAATACATAAACATTTGCGATAGGGTAATCGTTTTCATTAACAACATCAACTCTCAAATCACCAACAGGAACTGCGCAGTCGCACTGAAAGTCTACAGTTGCTTCGCTATTTGTGACATCAACTGTTTGAGTGCCACAAAGAGCGCCTGCAGGACAGTTTACTTTTATCTCATAGCTTCCGGGAGATGACGGGTATAGTGTTCTTTTGCCGTAGGAGTCTGTTTTTCCGATGTATTTGCTGTCAAGATATACGGAAGATCCTATGATTGCTTTTTCCGAAAGGTCTTTTACATTAACATTTATTTCTCCGTCAAAGCTTCCAACAGTTACAGTTTTCGTTGTTGTGTCCGGCTTGTAATCGTCTTTTGATGCCGATATTTTGAATGTGTGTGCACCTAATTTTGTTGCATATGAAATATGCTGTATTTTTCCATTTGTTCCCGTATAACCATAAGAATACTGAGAAGGGCATCCGATTTCATGGAACGGGTCGCATACCCTGATGTATGCATTTGGAATTAAATTATCTGCATCATCTTTTACTGTAATTTCAAGTGTTATCTTATCATTAAGTTCGTATGATGTGGGGGCGTCTACATATATTTCAAGTTCAGGATAGGGAACGCAGACCTGGCAGTTGAAATTGACATCGTCTACATCATTGTTGTAGTTTATTGTAGTTGAACTTGAGCCGCAATATGTGCTATCGGAGCAGTATGTTTTTATGTTATGGCTTACACCGCAATAAGAATCTGATGTACTTGTCGTGAACTTTCCATAGGAATCTGTTATTCCTTTATATGTTCCGTCAATGTAGACTTTTATTCCTGAAATGGGGTTTCCATTATTATCTTTTACTATTGTCGTGATTTCTCCGTCGCATGGGCCGCTGCTTCCACCGCAACTTTGCAGGCTGCCGTCAGATGCGCAATCGGGGTCTGTGCCGTAGCAAGCAGATGACTGGCAAATACTGTCACATGATGTGGAGCAGGAATTACAATAGGCATTTCCGGGGTCTTTGCAGAAGAAGCCTGAAGCGCAATCATATGTTGTGTATTTCCAGGCGCTGCAGCCACCTTCACAAAGTGTTTCTTTGTAATAGTTCTTTACTGTATTGCTGTCAAGACAGTCATCGTCATCAGTATATGTGCATGCGGGAGCATAGTCGCATATTATAGGACCTGTAGTTTCTATCTGGCTTGTATATCCACCACCACATACATCATATGTTCCTGCTTCGTATTTGAACAATGAACCCCAGGCACTTCTTATTGGTTCTATCTCATCACAAGCATCAATGCTTGACGGCGTCGGTGCTTTGACTGTGAATGTAATATCTTCCTCCTGCCATGGATTTAGTGTGACTTCTTTTGCTTGGAAATATGTGTTTCCCGGGCAGCACTTAGCAGTATCGACATAAGATTCTGGCGTGTAATTCAAAGAAGAGCTCCAGAATGTTGTCGGGATGATTGCCGCTTCAACTTTTGTTGTTCCTGCAATGCCACCGTAGTTTTTGAGGCGGGCAGTAAATGAAACATAGTCGCCTGCATCTATCTGCGTAGGCGTTGATATAAATGATTCTACGCGGATGTCTGTGTGTGGTGGGAGGCAATATGGTGTTCCGGAGTCACATATAAAAACATCATTCGGGTCTGTACATGTATAGCAATTTCCATCACATTCATACGATCCAGGAGGGCAGCCGCTTCCGCAAGGATTAGGTAAATATAGTTCGCTCCAACATGAGTTGTCTATATAGCAATAGTATGGATATTCAGAAGGACAGCATACCGGGCCATCCACAGGATCGCAAGTAAATACATCTGATGGATCCGTACAGCTGTAGCAATTTCCATCACATTCATACGATCCAGGAGGGCAGCCGCTTCCGCAAGGATTAGGTAAATATAGTTCGCTCCAACATGAGTTGTCTATATAGCAATAGTATGGATATTCAGAAGGACAGCATACCGGGCCATAAGTAGGATCGCAAACGAAACCCGTATCACAAGCAGCATAACAATATCCATCACATAAGTTGGGATAATTTTGATAACATCCATAGTCCATACAGGTATAGTATTCACAATTTCCTGAACAGCATTCTGCTGTTGAACATCCAAGATAACATGAACACCAGCCACCATTTTCAGTGCATGTGGCTGTCGGGATGAAGGATGCATAAAATGGATTTTTTAATTTATCTTCTAGTTTAGTTAGATTTGCTGGTTGTTTTGAAGGATTTGCGGGACATATATGACCTGAATTTGCAGAATCCGTTGATGCGTGACCACAAGCGGATTCTTGAGAAGCACTAACGGAAGTCTTAGTGCTTATATAAGAACCTGTGCAGTAATTTGTTGGGCTGTCAATCGCAAGCACATTTTGAATTAGAAAAAACGAAATAAAAAACAATAAACAAACGAAAAACGAAGCCGTCAAAATAGGCTTCGCCTGCATCAACAAACGCCTCCGCTACA
>JAUVEX010000003.1 GCA_030594585.1 archaeon
ATCAAAATTATAAAAGCAATCAGATATAGGGCATGAAATAGAACAGGTCATAGGTGCGTTATTCACAATCACGGTTGCTGTTGGGTCTTTTATCGTCACTGTTGCAGTTGTGGTTAATGCTGCGTTTGCTGGAGAAGATAAAAGTATAACGACTAAAAAAAACAAAAGATATTGTTTGATAAACAACTGTCTAAAAATGTTCTTGTTTTTCGAAAAATGCATGTTATTTCATTTATTATTTGCAGTATATATAAATTTCATAAAAATCATAGCAAAAATATGTGTTTGTTTTTAAGTTTGTGTTATAACGGTTCAACTTCATCAGTTCCGAATATCTCCGCATAAGAATCTTTCAAACCCGGACAGAACAAGTAATGTCTGCAGGTTTTGCACTTTTCTGGTCGAATATATTCGTCTTTTATTCTTCTTGAATTTTCGATTTTCGTCCCTACTTTAAAATAATCTCCACGAAAGCAATGATCGGTTATATTTGCCACCTTAATTGTCTCAAGATCGCAACTTAACAACATATGATTCTCAAAACCTTGCATGAAACAAAAAGGCACAAATTCCACAGTAAACCGAATATTATTTGAAGTGCAAAAAGTCATTAATTCGTGCAATGGTTTTTTTAACTCTTTTAACATCACTAAAACATCTTTGTTTTCACGAGCATTTCCTTCAGGAGCAGCCAACAAAAAATCAAAAGAATGAATGTTGGGATATCTTTCTGATAAAAAGCCAACAAATTCTTTTAGGTGTTTATAATTATAAGCCACAATAACTGTGTTAATCGTTACAGTTATATTTGCATCTTTCAAATTATCAAGCGCCTTTATTTGCAGATCGAACGAACCTTTTCTTTGAGATAATTTATCCGCAACCTCTTTTTTGTGGCTGTGTATTGAAAAGCATACTTCATCTAAACCAGAACTTATTAGTTTATTTAAATATCCTTTATACGATAACATCAGCCCGTTGGTTATTATCTCCGCCCTTAAACCCACAGCCTTAATAAACGATATCATTTCGGGTAAATCCTTTCTTAATGTTGGTTCCCCTCCAGAGAAAAAAATGGTTTTACTCCCGGACTGTTTTGCTTCAAAAATTTTCTTTTTGACTTCGTTTTTAGGCAACTCCGTCAAACTACGAACTCTTTTACAAAATAAGCAATTTTGATTGCACTTCCCCGTTAAGTGTATAACCATTATGGTCATTTATCTTTCAACTCCCTAAAATCTCTTCAGGTTTTTTATATACTGGAAATAATTCACTTGTCCCATAAATGGCTGAATAGTTAGTTCTTACTCCATGACATATTGTATTAAGCCAGCATAATCTACATTGCTTTCCTTTTGTTTGTAAAGTATCTATATAATTTTGGTCTTCTTTTCTGATTTTTTTTGTATCTATCCAATGAGTCTTAAACGCCTCATTAGAAGCGCCCCGCTTTAACTCAACAGAATGCGTTTCAAACCCACGTAAATAGCACAAAGGGATATACTCTACAATAAAAGGCACATCTTGTTTTTTGCAGTATGAAAGGGCATCATAAAGGTACGGCTCAATTTGACTATATTTTGGTACAACCCATTTATTATCCCATGCAGAAATTTCAGGACGCACAAAAATAAAAGACAGAGGTATTGGTTTTAAAAAACTCTTTTGTATGAATTTTACAAAATCCAATAAATGTTTATAATTTTTCGAAGTTATTATATGCGAAATTGAATGATCTATATTTAAATCTTGCACATTTTTTATACCTTCAAGAGTTTTAACAAAAGACCCTGGAGTTTGTGTCAAACTATCAGAAATTTCTTTTTTATGAGAATGCAAAGCAATGTTTGCTTTGTCTAAACCGGCAAGTTTTAAACTCTCAGTATATGTTTTGTCTGCTAACCTCACAGCGTTTGTCTGTATAAATACAGATACTATTCCCTGACGCTTTGCATGCACTATCATTTCTTGCAAACCGCTCCAGATTGTTGGTTCTCCTCCAGTAAAAACTAGTGTCTGCGTTTCTCTTAATTTTGTTATTAATTTTTTTGCCGATTCATTAGTTAATTTCGTTATGTTGTCTCTGGGCCTAACACAAAAAACACAATTCTGATTGCATGAATTTGTTAATTCAATGTATGCAATACTCATAAAATCGCTTCCTCGTAAGTAGGATATAATTCATTTGTGCCATAAAGTTCTATGTATTTTTTCCAGGTACCGCCGCAGATTTTTTTTAGCCAGCAAAACTTGCATTGTGGGGCTTTTGTGTTCGAGTCTTCAAAACTGTGTTTTGGTTCATCATCCTTAAAATCACTAATTATCATCTTTTTGCCGACAGACCGAATCGAGTTCGTCTCAACAGACACATATTCAAATGAGTGTAGATAACAAAGAGGAATCCCTCTTGTAGCAACAAAGATACCTCGGTCTTTACAAAACTGAAGCATGTCTTTCAATGGCTCTTCTATTTCCTTGAGTGTTGGCACCATACTCTTGTTTTTCCAGCCCCTTGCCAAAGGACAGAACAGAAGAAATTGATAGGAAACAATTCCGGGAAAATTAGAATGCATAAAAGAAATATATTCTTTCATGTGCGAGTAATTCTTTTTTGTTATTACGCATGACATCTCTAAAGGAATGCCCAATTCCATAAAGTTTTTTATTGATTTTATTGCTTTCTCAAAACTGCCCGGTGTCTGGGTAATGACCTCATGAATGCTCTTTTTATGAGATAGAACAGACATATACGCTCGGTTCATACCACTAGAGACTAAGTTCTCCAAAAAGTTTTTGTCTGAAGTCTCAATTCCATTTGTCTGTACTTTTATTATTTTTGCGCCTCTTTCACGAGCATAAGAAATAAGTTCAAAAATGTCCGGCCTAATTGTTGGCTCTCCACCTGTAAAGGATATCCAAGAATAACCCATCTGAATGTATTTGTCTATCGTCTTTTTAGCATCGTTTGTGCTGACAGATGCATCTTTAGTTGTATAGCAAAAAACACACTTCTGATTACATTCCGGACCTAATTTTACAAAAGCTTCAGGCATTTGTTGTTCACTCCAATAATTTCATTTTAAGTATTTTTAATTTAATCTTAGGAAGACATTCTTTAATGCATTCATGTGCTCTTCAATAGTATTAAAATTCCTGTTTCGAATAAAATATCTCCAGGGAACAGCCCATACAAAGTCATCGTATTTTGATACAATCTCTTCTTCTAAAGAGTTCTCATAAGGCCCGCTTGGTTTAAATAATTCTAACCGGTCCAAAGAATAATCAGTATAAAGTTTTGTTCCCGGATATACTATCAGTCGTCCAAGAGCGATATTAAGCGCTTCCAGAGTGGAAGGCTTATTTGATTTCATAGTCTTTATGAATTTTAAAAGGTCTTCTAAATCCTCTTTGTTTTCAACAGGAGTGCCCATAATCATGCCAAATTCCAAAAATCTAAGGTTTTCAGATAAAATTTCAATTATTTTTGGCAGGCGATTTATGTACTGTTCAATCATTGAAGTTTTGCCAAGGTATTTCAATACTTTGGCGTTGTTGGATTCTATTCCAACTGCAGCCCGTATGAAATTATTGCTCGATAACTCTTTTATGACATTTTCCGATACAACATCCGCCCTAAACATACCACCCCATTCTAAATCAGGAAACTGCGTAGATATTTCACAAGCTATTTTTTTTGACCGGGTTATATTGGAAAGAAAATTTTCATCCAGCAAGTGAAAATAATCAAAATCATATAGATTTTCAAGATGCTTTATTTGATTGATTACATACTCTAAAGAGTGATATCTTTGCATTCCAAATAAGTTAGGAAGAGAACAAAAAGAACATACACCCCAACAACCTCTCTGTGTTCTTAAATCTATGCGTGCAGGAATTTTATGCCCTTTAATGTTTTCAAAATCGATGTAAGGTAGTTCATCAAGTTTGTGTACTCTGCCAACGCCGCCAGTGTGCACAATATTGCCGCTTTCATCCTTAAAAGAAAGCCCGGGAATTTCATTTAATTTCTTTTTGGATAAAATGGTCTTTACAAGTTCTAATAAAGAATATTCTGCTTCTCCTCGAACAATATAATCTACAGATGGGATTGCACCCAGTATTTCATCAGGAAGAAATGTTGGTGTATGCCCGCCAACAATTAAAGTCGTGTTGGGATTTCTGGATTTAAAACCATCGCAAAATCTCGCAACAAATGGTATGTGTTCTCTCCAACTTCCAACAAAAACGAAATTAGGTTTTGTGCTTTCAACTGTTTTAATCACATGCTTTAAAGCACTCTTGGGATTTTCTTCAAATTCCTTTGGTGTAGAAAGCAAGTCATTTGAGAACAAAAGATTTGTGTAAACCACATCAACATCGAATTCTTTTTCCAATATTTTGGCTTGATACAGCAATGAAAGTGATGGTGCGTAGCTTGTATTCAATGGCCAAACTAAAGTAATCTTCATTTTATCGCCTTGAATTCCTCAGTCCCGACCAAATGAGCATATGTTTTCCATATGCCGGAACACTGGCTTTTTGAAGAACACATAGCACATTCTTTTGTAAATGTTATTCTTCTTTCGCCCACCGTTCTCCATTCTGCAAATTTTCTGTAATCCGGTCTTAAAAGACATAAAGGAATGTGGTATATTCTAACATCACATCTTTTCGACGCTAAAAAATCAACAGCATTTTCCAAGTAAGGAATTACTTTGCTTTGATTTACAATCAATCTGTTTCTGTTTGCATTGGCGGTTCCGGTCAGATCAAAATATATAAAGACAATGCGGGAAATTCCTTTAAAGTTGAGATTTATGAATTCTGCAAGTTCTTTCAAATACACATAATTCAACGCATGCACCACAATTCTTAGCTCTACATCAACATCGTATTTGAGTAGATTCTTTAGTCCCTTCACGGTTTGCTCAAAACTGCCGTTTGCTTGAGTTATAAAATCGTGTAATTCAGGAGCGTGCGCATGTAATGGAATTATGTAATTTTTTAAGCCCAAAGAGATTAATTTTTCGGTAAAGTTTTTGTAAGCAAGCATCCTTCCGTTTGTAATCAGATTAATTCTTGTGTCCGGTAATTTATCCAGAACATAAGAAACCAACTCAAAAATATCCGGCCTGATTGTTGGCTCTCCACCGGTAAAGCAAAAATTATGAAGCTTTGGATTCAGACTATCTATTATGCGCTTCAAATCGCTTGTCTTTTTTGTTTGGTTATACACCCTTTCCGAATAACCCGGTCTAAGCGTGGTGCACATCAAGCAATTATTGTTGCATTCATAGCATGTATCTAAATCATAATCCTTCTCAGAATAGTATCTTTTTGAACCGCTCATCAACTCACCAAACAGGATATAATTCGCTTGTGCCTTTAAGCTTAGCGTATTCTCTCCAAACACCAGAGCATTTTGAATTCAAACCACAAAAAACACATCTTTTAGACTTCACTTTATTTTCTAAAACATGTTTTTTGTGTGTATCTTCACGAAGTTCATTCAATGTCCAATGAAAAACAGGATTTATATCCTGTCTTTGTAATTCAACATTGTTTTTTTGAAATTCATACATATAACAAATAGGTATCCCTTCAACACAAAAACCAATGTTGTTTGCAACACAATATGAAAATGTTTCATAAATAAAAGGTTCTATATCTGACAATCGAGGTACAATCCAATTGTTTTTAAATGCATTTCCGTTTGGCCTGACAAAACTAAAATAAATTATTGGGGTTTTACAAAAAGTGTCTTGAACAAACTTAACAAACCCCAATAAATGTTTGTAATTTTCGGTATTAATCACATGAGAAATCATGACATCTATTTGCTGATCTTGTAAATTTTTAATTGCCTTTATGGTTTTAAAAAAAGAGTCCTGAGATTGCGTTATTCGCTCAGAAATATCTTTTTTATGTGAATGGAGCGCAACCAATGCTAAAGACAAACCTGCTTTTTTTAATTTTTCGACATACTTAGAATCTGAAAGTTTAGTGCCATTTGTTTGTATCTCTACCTGTTTCATTCCTTTTTGTTTTGCATATTTTATAATCTCTGGTAAATCATTTCGCAATGTTGGCTCTCCGCCGGTAAATGCTATTTTTTCAGATTTGTTTTTTACCAGAAAATCCAGTTTTTCTTTTATCTCATCAGTTGTTAAATCATTGCCCTTATCCTCTGCAACCGTACAGAAAAGACAGTTCTGATTACATGTCAAACCAACACGAATTAAATCAGTTCCTTTTTTTTCTTCTTTTAGTGTTCTTTCCAACTTGTATGCACCTTCTGGACAAAGCTCATGGCAACAATAACACAAAATGCATTTTTCCCTATCTATGACCGGATAGGGATCCATAGTTATAGCTCCAACAGGGCAATTGTTTACGCAATGTCCGCACTTGGTGCATTTCTCTTTATCAACTATTGGATTGAGCTTAAATTCTTCGCCAGTATTCTTCGTTTTTTTGTAAGGATTGTATTGCTCAAACAAGCTTGACTTTTTAAAATCATCAACTTTGACATTTTTCAATTCAACACCAACAATCGTTATATTTGTTAAATCCGCAACACCTAAGTTCCTTTTCGCTGCCTCTTTGCTTGTTGGTATGGCTAGCGGAACATAACCCACAATTTCAGATGCGACTGCATCAACAGCAATGCCATCACAACTTGCCAACAACACACCTACTTTTTTTGGATCTCCATATGATGGACCTTCATCCCCCTCCATCGCAACGACAGCATCCATAATCGTTAAAGAAGGCGCAACAACAGAATAAATATCCACCAGACCATTTACAAACGCTTCCATTTTTGAAAATTTGCCATGCAAATACTGTCTTTCGCTGGGACGAACACAACCAAAACAATTCTTTACCGCCCCGGTCATAAAAGTGATGCCGTGGGTTTTTAATTTCGGAACATTTATTATAACATCTACATCAAAAATAGCTTTTGCAAAATCCGTCTTTTCAAGAACCTTGTATTTTTTGATGTTTTTCGTTATAAATGGTTCTTCCTGGAAGTTTCTCAAAAAAGCACCGGTTTCTTCAACAACTCTTTTAATGCCCGATATTTCAAAAACTTTTTTGGCTATTTGTGGGTCGTTTCCGCCAGGACACTCACCAACAATTGCCACACCTCCTGCTTCATGGACTAATTCAATTATGGCTTTTATTATTGATGGGTGTGTTGTAGCCGCTTTCTCTGGTGGGAGGGGATCGCAAAGATTTGGTTTTATAAGAACTTTATGACCTTCTTTTACAAAGCAATTAATACCTCCCAACAAATCCAAAGACTTTTTTAACGCATCTTTTGACAAACTATAATCATTACAGCCAACCACCGCAACCTTGGATGTAAACCGCATGCAAATTACCCTGCAACCATATTTTTTTCTTTTTCACTTTTAAAATTAAAAAGAACAAAATCTTTTAAACCAGTAACTTTGTTTAAAAGTTTTTCATCATTGAATATATTTATTGCTTTTTCCTTTATTTCTACAATATTTCCTGTTTTAAACATATCTAAATCAAACACACTTTCAATCCCTTCCCGAGTACTTTCATACACTTGAGAATATAAAATTTTATTGTTTCTAAAGCAAAGGCCTTCAAAAAACAAAGTGCTGTAATTAGAATAAAGAGCAGGCAATTTAAGTCGCAATAAAATGTCATTAGCTAAAACAGCATCTTCGGATTCAAGAATATTTAATGTTTTCTTAGCCAACGCCACACTATACTTGCAATTATACGAACAAGGAAAATGACTTACTAAGTAAAACATCTCTTTGTGGTGTAGATTGTTCAGATAAAAAGACGCATCACCTTTTGTATTTAAGTATGTTTGCAGTATTCGATCCTGATATATTGCATTTTTTGTCTCCTCAAACTTTTTCGTCATAGCCATGTAATGATTCACACAACACTTTGGATAACCAAGAAGCCGCCCAATTGACTCTGTATTTCCATTAAGCTCGCTAGAGCATACTTCTTCAGCCATATCTTTTGATTTTGATACATACACCATTATACGATCAGACCGATTGTCCGAGAAAGGAATTCTAAAAAACATATCCCTCATAGGATCTATAACAACCTTAAAATCAGATTTTCTTATATATAAACCATTGCAATCACATATTTGTTTCAATGGTTCATACATATTGATAGTTATTATTGTTTTAAGGACTGGTTTTATACCTGCAAAAAGCATTAAGAATTCCTGGAATATTTTTTTTTCTAAAAGGAATTTTTTTGTTGTTGCATCAAACATTGTTTTCTCCTTCTGTGTTTGTATGAGGAACTAAGTTCTTGAATCCTTTAATTTTCCTGCCAGGTATTGGTTTAAACTCAGACCACCCTCGTTTTTCGGGGTATTCTTTCCAAGGACCCTCACATATTAAATCGTATTTACAACGATTACACTGAATTCCTTTTGATTTCCCCTTTTCCCGCCGGGTCTTATCAAAATCAGAATCGCAATAATCTAATTCTCTTACCTCTGTAGGTGGAATATACTGTTCCGAACAATAACGCTCATAACCTTGCATAAAACAATATGGATATGCTTCAACCATGGCTTTTGTGCCGCTATTCTCTGCAATATCAAGAGCTCGATGAACATATTCTTTGATCAGTGTTTTCCAAGGAACAATACTATCAAAATTCTTCAATGCGTTTCCATTTGCATGAACAAAAGCTAATTGAAATTGATCCACACCGCAATTTATTAACAATTGTGCTATCTCGGGCAAGTATCTATAATTCGGTTTTGTAATGACCGTGTTTGTCACAACATGTTGTTCAAGTTTTTGTAAATTTTTCAACCCCTGAACAACTTGCTTAAAAGCCCCGTTGCTTTGTGTCAAGTAATCATGCAGTTCTGGTATATGACCATGTAATGCAGGAGAAAATTCCGTAACACCTGCGTTAATAAGCTTCTCACAAAAATCCATATATGCAAGCATACGTCCGTTTGTTTGTATCTGAATTGTCTTGAACCCTAAATCTTTAGCATAAGAAACAAGCTCTAGAAGGTCTTTTCTGATTGTGACCTCGCCACCAGTAAATACCACACTAAGAATTCCGTTTTCAATGCTAAACATTAAATCTTTTTTGAGTTCTTCTGTTGTCTTGATACCTTTAAATCGTTTATCGCTTGCCACACAAAAAAGGCAGTTATTGTTGCAGACATATCCCGTTTTAAGATCCAATCTTTTATCCGACATGATATGTTTTAATCACAAAGTATTAAAAAGTATTTTCCGAGAATATCTTTTCCATAAACTAACACAGCACAAATAAAAGAAAATCACAGATCAACAAAAAGATAGCAAAAACGGTCCAGAATATTGTTCATATTCGTAGATCACTTCATCATCCTTAAAAACACAAATCTTATTTTTACCAAGTTCTAATTTATTGCCATTCTTTATTGAATCCATAAGAAGCTTATCCATGCCTCGAAACATAACTTTTTTTGGGTTATAATCCACGACATTTCTTTTAATATCTCCACTGTCTTTAAAAATAACCATATTTGACTCATCTAAAACCAAAAAAGTGCCTCTAAGCCCCTCATAAACCACAGTTCTTTGTTCAGCGGAAAGATTCTTGAACAATACAGTTGCATAATCCAACGCGGATTTACAATCATAGGAACAAGGGAAAAAAGAAAGCAAACTATGAAAATGAAAGTTATTCATACGAAAATCTATTTTGTATATTTTCTTTGTGTTCTTATAAGACCAATAAGCATAATTCGGTTCTGAAGAATAAATTTTTCCCTCTTTTTCTGTTAGTGTTATGCCCTGCTCAAGCCAACAGGATAAATAAAATTCCACACAACAATCAGGAAATCCCAACAAAACACCTAGCTTTCTAACATATTTGCAAAAAACATCAAAATCGCATTGGTTATTGTAAAACATAATAATGTTTATCTCATATTGACAGGCTTTCTTGGCAAATTCTTTTGTTCGTGAAACATAAAAGTAGTTTTTATCCGTTAATAAAACAAACTCAAACCCATTTTTCTTCAAAATATTAGAATATATAGAAATATATTCTGCGGGCACAAACTGTCTTGCAACTTTTTTTAGACCAATACCTACAGCAACAATTTCGTTTAGATAAGATTCTTTAAACCAAACAGGTAATCTTATGTCTTCAAACATCTTAATACTCTTTTAATAACAATTTTATATCTTTATTCACTTGTCAATATAACAAATGAAAAAATGAACAGGCTATTTATCAATCCAGACAACAGTCGTAACAACATCATCCAAAAAACCATCAAATTTAAACCCGAAAGATTCCAGTTTCTTAAATATATTATTATTTGATTCATAAAGGCCTAAAATCAATCTCCCGCCATCAGAAACCAACTGCAGAAAATTCTCAATAAGTTCTCGTTCAATAACATTATCAAATTTCATACTATTACAAACCGCCCAATAAACAAAATCATACCTTTTTGGCATACCGTATTTTGACATATCTGTTAAATCATTATCCAAAAAATTCAACAATACGAAATTATCTGATTTTGATGAAAAAAGTTCTTTTGCCAGTCTTATGTAATCAATGTTTCTATCAATCCCATAAGGTTCTAAATCGTAGTTAGACCATTCTTGAAGACATCTCAGAAGAAAGCCATTACCGCAACCCACATCCAAAATGGTTCCATTTTTATTAATGCTTTTTGCAATAACACGACGCATGGATTTCCAATTTTCATAATTAGCGCCAAAAACAGAACACCCTTCGGCCAAAAATTTTATTTTCTTATCGTCCGTAATCCACTTTTTAAATTCTTCAGAATAATGCTCCATAAAAACCTAAAGGTTTCCAAAGTATATATCTATTACTTATAAACTCCGTAAAACAAACCAAAAGTAAGGGATTTAAAAAATTAAAACAAAATAAAGAAATGTTTTTAATTGATTGTATCTATTAAAAACACACAACAAAACATAAGTAACTGTTGTTGTAATGATAAAGATAATAGTCGATAAAAATGATAAAAAAATCGTTTGATTTTTGTTTAAAGTATGAGGTAATCTGGGGTTTTTATAAAAAGGGAAACGAATATCTGGTGTTCACAAAATCCAAACTTATTCCTTTTATGTTTGAACTATTTTGTGACTGCCTTAAAAAAAAGGCAAAAGTTCTGGATTTGGGATGTGGAAACGGCGTACATGTAACCGAACAGCTTGTTAAACAAGGTTTTGATGTAACGGCCATAGATATTTCAGAAAAAATGATACACTTAGCAAAAAAAAATGTGCCTGGCGCCAAATTCATCCAAATTTCAATGGAGGATATTGAGTTTAAAAATAAATTTGATGGCATTGTTTCAAGTTTTTCGATACATCTTTTAAATGAAAGAGATTTCAAGATAACCGCTGGTAAAATAGCCAATGCATTAAAGTGTGGTGGTTTTTTTCTTTTGTTTTTAGATGAAAACAATCACAAAAACATTACATATTCTAAAACATATCTAAAAAAGATATTTGCTAATCAGGGTATGGAATTTCTTCGTATTGAAAAAGAAACATTCTCTACAAAAGAAAACCAAAAACATTCGATATTATTGTGCTTGCTGCAAAAACAATAGGGTTGTAGTATTAAACACATCCGCACAGAACACCTATTTATAGGTGTACCATATATTGTTTATTTATGATTTTTATAGACCCTCGTTTATTCTCCATAGTAGTCATTATGATTCTTGGCGCAATTGTTTCTTACGAAGATATCAAAATAGGAAAAATAAGAAACAAATATTTGCTTTTCGGATTGCTTGGTGCGGGAATCATAAACATACCGCATATATATTTTGAAGGAGGTTTGCAGTACTTAAATGCCTTATTAATCAACGCAGCTGTGGCGTTATTTGTGGGTTTTATTTTATGGCATATTCATTTATGGACTGCGGGAGATGGTAAACTTTTTTTTATTTTCTCTCTTTTAGTGCCCCTCACAGAATACACTTACGGGCCTATTGGTTTTTTCCCGTCATATATTCTATTAGTAAACACATTTATACCTCTTTCGTTTGTGTTATTAGTGAAAATAATTAATAGAACAAACAAAACACAAAAAAGAATGGCTTTTAACTATATGATATCACCGTACAATATCGCTCAAACAAGTGTGGCTTTGTTTGGCTTTGTTTGGCTGCTTTCGATTCCGTTATCAATTCTTAAACTGCCTTCGAATTACTTCGTAAATATTGTTTTATTGTTTATCGTTCTTGATAATCTTGGAAAATTAAGCAATAGATACCTTAACATGAGCATAGGCCGTTTATCATTGGGTTTTGTTTTTCTTCGTTTTATTTTCGAGTACAAGATTATTTCAACATTTGATTTTGCAATAAACTTTGTTTCAGTGGTTGTCACCTATCTATTTTTAAGGCATTTTGTGCTGCGTTTGGGTTATTATGGCACATCTAAAACAGTTAAAATTAATGACTTAAAAGAAGGAATGGTGCCGATGGAAAAAATAAGTTCTGAAAAAAACAGACAAAAAAATAAATATGAAAAGCAAGAAATATTTTTCGTTGATCTTATAGCTATGTTTGAAAAAAAGAAATCGTTTATTTTCGATAATGCCGCAAAAGGCCTGACAAAAGAACAAATAAAAGAAATTCAGAAATTAGATAACCAAAAAAAATTAAACTTCGACAAACTATTAATAAACCAGACATTGCCTTTTGCACCATTCATGTTTTTGGGGGTTCTTTTAACAATCTTCACTAAAGGGAGCATTCTGATTTATTTAGCAATCTTGCTTTTCTAATAAAAACCAACAAAAACTAAGAGTATTATTTAGAGACCAAATTAGTTGGAATTTCCTATATTTAAGGTAAGATTATAAAATGCATGGGTAGAACGCCTTTCAATCAATTGAAAGCTATAAACCTCTTTAAGTTTTTTTTCAGCATTGCAAGAACAAGAATTAAATTCATCCAAGAAACTTCAACAATCTGCATTTCTTCTTTTTTGGCGCAAACTGATTCTCCAAACTTGCGCTTGATAACCGAAAAAACAGTCCTAATTACATTAGATTAAATAGATTTATCTATCTGTGTAATAAAAACTAATAGTCAAAACAACGCAAAAAAGATTAATTTTTATATACTGCCTTGTTTAATAAATAATCATGGATAAAAAAACGAGTTTGTTGCTAATTGGATTACTTGTTGTAATTTCATTTGCGCTTTTTTTTTACCCCTCAGAAAAACTCAACGAAACGCAAATAAGCCAGCAAACCGAGAACATAACAAAAGCTATTCCCGAAAAATATAACAATCCTTCCTATTGTGACGAAGATGTAACATGTGTTGTTGGAACAACAACAAAGGATCTGCTTATAGATAATGTTGTGGAAACTTGTGTAAACACATACAATGCGCCAGGCAACACAAGCGATGTTGGTTGTGCTTGTGTTGAAAATACAGCAACTTGTATTGTTGAACCAACAATCCATGTAAACATCAATAATTCTAATGATGGTAAAACATTCTTACTCAAAACTATGGTGACGACACCTAAATCAATAGAGGGCGTTGTTTCATATTATCAATCTACGAAACAACTAAGCGTGCTCTCACTTGATAAAGATGGTTTTTGGGGTTTGGTGTTGGATGTCGAAGATAACACAACTTGTTCAAGTATGAATGGCCCGCGGGTTGATATGTTCTTTTTAAATATTGAAAGAACAGGAAAATACAAAATAGTTATTCCCTATTTCATTGACTCTGAATGCAAAATAAAGAGGACTGTTGAAAAAGAATTCGATATTTTTGAATGACTGGTTAGAAACAGGCTCTGCGCAGATAAAAATACTTCCTTTATATATTCGCCACATTCTTCAAATTACATAACTGATAACTTTTGAAGAACAAAAAAACAAGTAAATAGTATGTTTGATGAATATGCGAAATCCTTTAGGGCCAAAAAAGAAAAATCACATTTTTATAATCACGGCAATTGTTTTAATTCTAATTATCTTAGCTCTTCTTGCTTCAAACACAATACAACAATCTACACATTTTAAAAAACAAATCACGAACTATCAAAAATTAATAGAAGAATGCCGCATCTCAAATATTCGCCCACTTCCAGATACAGATAATGATGGACTTCCGAACAAGATTGAGAAAATTTTTGGAACAAATGAAAATATTGCAGATACCGATGGTGATTCTCTTTCCGATTATTACGAAATTAAAAAGTACAAGACAAATCCTCTTAAAAAAGACAGCGATAATGATGGTGTAGAAGATCAAGATTGGGAAGAAAGAAGAGAATACACATACACAATACAAGCTATTGTTGATTTAAGGCCCCCATTCAATATAGAACAAATGAATGATTTTTATCAGGATGCAAGGATTTTGCAGAAACAAAAAAATAACATCACACGAATAGAAGTAATCCTTTATCCCGAAGCAAAAACAATAATAACCCCCGCATATTACAAACCCATCAAAAATGAAAACACCAAGAAAACATATACAAAGAATTATTCCGATGAGATGCAAAAAAAAGTTCAAGAAAGTGTAAAAGATTCTAAAACAGATGTTCAGGTTGTTCTAAAAATATTAAAAGATATTGAAAATATGAGCTTTTTTGAAACATACCTTCCAGTAAGTGTATACCGAAATAATGACGGCGAAATTATAGATGTGCCTGTATTTGTTCCTGCGGAATCTAAAAAAACAAACCTAAGCATTGATGAAATAAAAGAAAGAATGTTTTTTGCGGATTCCATGTACGAATTACGAACTCATGGAGGTTGTGGTTCTGTATCAACATTAAGAGGTGCCATGTTTAGGTCTGCAGGCCTGCCTGAAAAAATAATAAATGTGATTCCTCTGAATTTTCATTACCCTTCTGATAACACTACCACAAGACTTAAAGAAAAATACAAACCAACCATATGGACAGACAATATTACTGAAGGGTCTGCATGGTTGGTTTCACACTATTTTAACTTAGTGCTGATTGGAAACCAATGGGTGCGGGTAGATAAAAAAATAGGCCCCGGAATTAGGGTATATGATAATGGACCATACATAAAAATTAGAGAAATTGAAGATATCACAGATTACAATTCTGATAAATATTACACCGCTAACCCAAAAGTTTTTTTCGAATACAGACCATACAAATACCTTTCAGTAATCGAACAGGAAGCAACACATATTTAGAATATTTTTTGTTCTACGAATATATCCACAAGCAACATATATTTATATAATTTTTAGCACAAAGAATTTTATGACTAAAGAAAAAAACACAATAAACAACATGGAAATAAATGAGAAAGACAATTCTGTTATTATAACCATAAACCCAAAAATATACCCGCTTGAAATAGTTTACTCCGCAACATATATTTTTATTGACAGAGCATATGTTCTCATTGATGGCGACCCCGAAAAAAAGATGCTTGTAGAGCTAAAATTAAAAGAAAAGGGTAATTTAGAGGAATTAGGCAGAGAATTCAATAACGAATTAATAAATTACGCAGTATATGCCGTACAGTCTGCAAGAACGCAAAGCGTAAGAGATGCTCTTGTTCAAAAAGTATTTGAAGCTAACACTGTTGAAAAAGATGAAAGTACAGAAGTAACCGACTCATGTGACTGTAAAGGCTATGAAGAGGACTCTTTAGGAATTTCAACCCCCTGGACGCCTCCAAAAAAAACAGAATAATTGATGTTTCATGAATACTAATAAAATCATAATTGACAAAAAAACAGGCGAAGTTAAAATAAGTTTTGATGTAACCGTATACAAAGCATCATCCATCCTGAAGGCCTTGGATGATTTTTCAGATTCATGTTGGGTCAATGCAGATGGAGATCCTCTAAAAAAAATAGATATTGTCTTAAAACCCAAATCAACAAACATATCCCTAGAAACACTAGGATATGAATTTTACAATTATGTCTTGGCCATGATGAAACAAGCTAACGCATTTAAGGTTTAAATTATGGTGCTTAGCTATTTTGATGGAAATACTTGTAAGACCAAAACATACACCATAAATAAGTACTTCATACATAAAATAAACAGCAATTCTTTTTTAATCACAGTTCCACACGGTGCCTGGCTTGTTTTAAACAATGAAGAATATCGATTATTAAGATTGGGAAAAATACATAACGATCCTAATTTATTCTTCGCATTAGAAAAAACAGGGGTTATTTTAACAAAGGAAAACAAAGACACACTAATAAACGATTACCGCGAGAGATACCATTATTTGACAAATGGGGTTTCTTTGCATATCCTTCACCCCACATGGAGATGTAACCAGAAATGTCTTTACTGCCATTCGCAGGCAAAGCCATACAACTTAAAAGGATATGATATGGATAAAGAAACAGCAAAGGCAACGGTTGATTTCATATTCCAAAGCCCTGCAAAAACAATCCAAATTGAATTTCAGGGTGGTGAAGTTCTTTTAAACTATCCCATTGTCCAATACATTATTGAATATTCTAAAGAACTGGCGAAAACACACAAAAAAGAAGTCGGTTATTCCCTGGTTACGAATCTAACTTTAATGGATGATGAAAAGCTTGATTATTTTCTAAGTGTTGAAAAGCTTGGAATAGCCACATCTTTTGATGGACCAAAATACATCCATGATAAAAATAGGATTTATCTAAATGGAAAAGGAACATACGATGATGTCGTCCATTGGATAAAAGTGATAAAAAGTGATAAAAAAACGGGATCTCGTCTAAACGCAATGCCAACAATAACAAAGTTTTCACTTCCTTACCATAAAGAAATTATTGACGAATATCTAGCCCTGGGATTTAATAGAACTTGGAGCAGATATTTAGTAAATATAGGAAATGCATCCCGTACATGGGATAAAATAGGTTATACACCCCAACAATTTACAAACTTTTGGAAGTCATTTTTAGAATATGTTTTGAAACTAAATAAAGAAGGAATACAATTTTCAGAACGCATGACAACAATATATGCTAAAAAAATAATGGATAGAAAAGATCCTTACTTTTCAGAATTGCAGGCCCCTTGCGGTGCCGCGTTAGGGCAAATGTTTTATAATCACAAGGGAGATGTTTTCCCATGTGATGAATCAAAAATCTATGATATCTTTAAACTAGGAAATGTAAAGAAAGATACATACAGTAATATCTATAAAAAACCTCAAACAAAACAAATAATTCGCACAACAACAAATCTTGGTTCTCTGTGCGATGCTTGTGCATTTACGCCATATTGCGGCACATGTATGGTGGAAACATATGCTATGCAAGGGGGGCTTATTTCTAAACTTCCAGTAGACCGAAGATGCGAACTGAATAAAGCCATATTGAAACACCTTTTTAATAAACTGATTTCATCCAAAGAAGACAGAAAAATCATATCGTCCTGGACCTTTGAAGAAATTGAATAGCGTATAAATATATAAACAAGTAAAGTTATATATGATTTTATGAAGCTTCCAGAAATTAAAAAAACAATCGCTTCCTTTTTATTAGAGGAAGAAGGAAAAATCACCAAACAATCGGCCTTAACTTTAGGTGCTGTTTTGGGTGCTGCAGCTATAGGAACCTTAGCAAGTGATATTGCTGAAGCAACAACAACCCACACCAATACTTATGGTGTTTCTTGGAATGCCGGAGATGTAAAAGCAGAACATTCACACCATACATCTCATGCATCTCACAGTACGCACTCATCTCATAGCTCTCATGGGTCTCACAGTTCGCACGCAGCTCATGGGTCTCACGGAACTCATAGCTCTCATGGGTCTCACAGCTGGTCTTGGTAAAAATAACAACATTACCAACACAGACACTGATTTAATCAATAAAACACTTATAAATCTTAAGCAACAATATTATGCGTGAATAACATGGGTGAATGCCGGATTATCCGATAAAACTGAAATTTCAATTAGCCCAAAGACTGTTTCTTATTTAAATTTAAAAAATACACATTTAGGTAGGTGTTAATATGTCAAAAAGCGCGTACAACCACAAAAATCTGGAAAAAGAGATTCATGAGTACTGGAAAAAAGAAAAAATCGCAGAAGAGATTACCGCTTTTGGCAAAACCAATAAAAAGAAATTCTACCTTTTAGACGGACCCCCATACGCAAACGGGCTCCCCCATGCAGGCCATGTAATGACAATAGTCTACAAAGACATTTGGGGAAAATTAAAAACAATGCAAGGCTATGATGTCTGGTTTCAGCCGGGTTTTGACTGCCACGGGCTTCCTATTGAAAACAAAGTGGAAAAGGAAATGGGAGTCACATCAAAAAAAGACATTGAAACAAAAGTCGGTGTTGAAAAATTCATAAACCGATGCCGCAATTTTGCACACACAAATCTTACAGATTGGATGACATTCTATAAACAAGTTGCTGCATGGAAAGGTTGGCTCAATCCTTATCTTACATACCATAACACTTACATTGAATCCGGTTGGTGGACAATAAAGACACTTTATGAAAAAGGCCTTATGGTCGAAGGCAAAAAACCCATACACTGGTGCCCAACATGCGAAACATCTATTTCAGGATACGAAGCAACAGACGCATACAAGGATGTGACAGACCCATCAGTCTACATAAAATTCCCAATTAAAGGAAAAAAGGACGAATATTTCTTGGCATGGACCACAACGCCCTGGACGCTTCCTGCAAATGTCGCTTTAGTAGTCCATCCTGACGAAACCTATGTCAAAATAGAACTTCACGGAGAAAAATTAATTTTTGCAAAAAAACTCCTAAAAGCAGTGCTTGAAAAAAAGAAAATAAATCATGTCCAAACGATAGAAGAATTTAAAGGCAAAACTCTTGAAGGAACAAAATACGAGCCACTTTTGGATGTCCCCATACAAAAAGACACGCATAAGGAAGAGACAGCCCATAAGATTATTTTATCTATCCCCATCCTAAAGAAATTTGTCTCATCAAAAGTCCAGTACAAAAAAGGCATTGATGTAAAAGACAGCGATGAGAATTTCGGACACATGGTAACCATGGATGCAGGAACAGGCATTGTCCACTGCGCCCCCGGCCACGGTGCTGAAGACAATAAAATCGGGAACCATTACAACCTGCCCGCAATATCCCCTGTTGATGATTCCGGATGCTTAACAGAAGATGTTGGGGAATTTAAAGGCCTTTTTGTGAAAAAAGCAGACAAAAAAATAATAGAAAAACTTGAAAACACAAACCGCCTTTTCCTAATGGAAAAAATAACGCACAGCTACCCATTATGCTGGCGGTGCAAATCCCCGCTTATATTTAGGCTTTCAAACCAGTGGTTCTTCAAAATAAAACCAATAAAAGAAAAAATGCTCTCAGAAAACAAGAAAACAAACTGGCTTCCACCATTTGGGACTGAACGGATGCAAAACTGGGTTGCAGAAGAGGAAGATTGGTGCGTATCAACACAAAGATATTGGGGAATACCAATTCCACTATGGCGATGCGAAGATTGCGAAAAGACAACCGCAATAGGCTCTAAAGAAGAGCTTGAAAAAAATATGGAAAACAGCATCAAATTAGATGACCTTCACAAGCACATTGTAGATAATGTCATAATTAAATGCTCTTGCGGGGGCAAAATGAAACGAATACCAGACATTATAAACATATGGGTTGAGTCAGGAATAGCTCCTTGGGCATCTCTTGGGTATCCTCAAAATGACAATGGTCTTTTTGAAAAATTATATCAAGTTGACATGATTGACGAATCACAGGATCAGATTCGCGGTTGGTTCCACGCGCTCCTGTTTATGGGTGTCGCAACATTCGGCAAAACATCATACAAATCAGTATCGCTTAACGGCTGGACTTTAGATGCAAAAGGTGAAAAAATGTCAAAATCATTAGGCAATGTGGTTTCAGCAGACGACTGTATGAACACACTTGGCGCAGATGTGCTGCGGCTCTACAACTGCCACAACATAGCGCCTTGGGAAACACAAAAATTCTCCCTTGAAAAAGCAAAAGACTTATTTCGCGTAATGAATGTTCTCTCAAATCTTATGAACTTCATCGACATGTACAATCTTAAAAAAGACATTAAAGAAACAGAACTGACATTCACAGAAGACCTGTGGCTTATGTCTCGATTGAACAGCACAATCAAAGAAGTAACAGATGACTATGAAAACTTCAGGTTCCATTTTGTCGGAAGAAAAATTGCGGACTTCATATTGGAAGATTTCTCAAGATGGTATATGAAACTTGCAAAAGAAAGATTCCAAAGAGGAATAAATGAAAAAGATGCAAATTACTGCATAATGCACACAATACAGCAAATAATAAAGCTTATGGCGCCTGTATGCCCTTTTATAACCGAGAAAGTATATCTTGAGATTTTTAAAGGCATTGAAGGAAAAAAATCAATACACTTATGCGACTTCCCAAAAGCAGACACAACAAAAATAGATTTAGCTCTTGAAGAGGAAATGAAAATCGTAGACAAAGTAACCGAAATTGTCCATGCAAAAAGGCAGGAAAATTCAATCCGCCTGAAATGGCCCATAAAAAAAGTAACGCTTTCCGGAAACGAAACTGTGAAAAAAACAGCAAAAGACCTAAACGCACTTATAGCTTCTCTCTCAAATTCAAAAGAAGTCATATTTGAAAACTTAAAGCTGCAGGTTAAAGCCGCACCAAACTATCCAATTTTAGGCCCTGTTTTCGGCAAAGATGTTTCCGAAGTTGTTGGCCTGATCAAAAAAGAAAATCCTGAAAAACTCAAAAAAGTACTTGAAAAAGGAAAAACAAAACTTGGGAACTACGAAATAACAAAAGACATGATTGAGATAAAAGAAAGCCTGCCAGAAACCCTTGTTGGTGGGGGCTTTGAAGGCGGTGTTGTTGTAGTTGACATTTCAAGAAACCGTGAGCTTGAAGAAGAAGCGCTTATAAGCGAGCTTGTAAGAACCGTGCAGGTGAAAAGAAAAGAAGCAGGCCTTAAAATCCAAAAGACAATTACACTACACATAAAAGGCCCGAAAATGCTTGAAAATTGGATTGAAAAAATAGAAGAAGGCACAAATTCAAAAGTCCTGTTCGGCGACATAAAAGGAGAAACAAAAGAGTCATTTGAATTCGAAAAAGAAAAACTGGAATTTGGGTTCTAATACTGTCTTTTCCCTGCAAAAATTTTCGATATTGTGGCAAAGGGAATTAGATCTATTCCCGGAACAATACTTTCTAAAAGGCCTATTGTTGCAAGTGTCTTGTTTCCTGTTTGATGATATATGACACCCGCCTCAACCAAAGCAACTAAAGGGATTCCGATAAGCGTTGTCTCCTCAAACGGGGATGCGTCAATTAAATCAATCGCAATCGGAAGCAGATAACTAAACATACATAACTATAATAGATAATCGTTTATATTACTTCTAATCTTAATAGACAGCTTTTCAACAATCACAAAAAAAACTATCCGAAATTACAGTCCATAGGTGTTATGCCTTGGCCTAAAAGGCTGTCAAAAAACTGTATGAACTGATTCCCCCAATTGCATGCCTGTACCGCTATTGCAGAAATTATTGAGGATGAGAAAAAAAGAAGAATAACCGCGGCAATAACAAAAAGAATAACTAGAATTACCCAATTTCCCATCAAATCAAGAGATGCTTTTCTTTTCATCATACATCACGAAAAATACGGCCCTAAAAACATATAGGTAAAATACAAAAGAAACGCTATAATTGCGATAACAACAATGATACCGCGCATAACATCCAAAAATGCTGTTGCCCCTTTTGCCGATTGTCCAATCATTGATTGTTTATTTGTTTTAGGTCACATATAAATATAACCACATACTATAAGTATTTATGAAAAATGCAAAGGGCGAGTTGGCTGTAAATACTATGATTTTAATGGCTTTAGGCATCTTGGTTCTTGCATTAATTGTAATACTTATACTCCAATGGAAAGGAGATATGATAAATATGGTGGGCGGAGTCTTAACACCTCCGGAAACACCATGATGTGATTATAATGGATAAAAAAGCAATGAGTCAGGCAATGTATATTGTAATAAGCCTTGTTGTGATGTTGGTGGTGGCTGTTCTTGTACTTGCAATAGCCAACGAGGGCATAACAGGCGGCGGCGGTAAAATGATAGATATAATCACAGGAACTGACATACCGGTTATTGAGTAGGTTGTTGAATAGTTGATTTTATGGAAATAAAGATTATAGCATATATTGTCATTGGTATTCTAGTGCTGATTGCACTCTGGAACTTGGTCGCTCCAAAAACAGATGGAGATTCACCGGCATTCAATATTTTTGGAACTCTTTTCGGAAAAAATGCTAGCGGCAACCTTAAAGTACCAAACACGCGATGCTATAGTGAATGCTCTATGGAAATACTTACCTCTGGCGAATCTTTAGAATCTTGCCTGGCAGCTAAACCTGACTGTAATTGATAAAAATATATCGTGATTTATGTGCAACGCAAAGGAGACTTATCAGGAGGAGGATTGCAAAAGATAATCGCAATAGTTATTGCTCTTGCAATAATAGCCCTTATTGGCGTCGCAGTCATGAATTCTATTGATGCGGGCGATACAAAAATCACAGATACCGAACTTTCTTATGAAGAAGCAGCAATATGCGAAGCCCAATGCGCGATATGTATGACTGCACCATGCAAATGCACAATAAATGAAGTAGATTTTGCATGTGACTGATAAGAAACTATAAACATTCTAAAAATAACTAATTAGTTCTAATATCCAACCACAAATTTTAACCGTCAAGAAACAAAAAATATTATTTCCTTACCGCGTGAATGTCTTCAAGCTTCTTTTTC
>JAUVEX010000098.1 GCA_030594585.1 archaeon
CAAAGTTTACATCCCAAAATTCAAATTTGAGACAAAGTACTTTATGGCAGACACCTTAAAGCAAATGGGTATGCCGCTTGCTTTTTCCAATGATGCTGATTTTTCAGGAATGGACGGCACTAAAAACCTTTTTATTGCCGCAGTCATCCATCAGGCATTTGTCGATGTTAATGAAGAAGGCACAGAAGCTGCTGCAGCAACTGCTGTTGTAATCGGTATAACTTCTGTTGGGCCCAGCATCCCGATATTTCGCGCAGACCACCCATTTGTGTTTTTAATACAGGAAAGAAAAACAGGAAACATATTGTTTTTGGGCAGGGTCAGCGACCCCACCAAATAAAGTCAATTCATCTTTAGAACAAATAACCTCTGAATTTAATGCATTTCTTGAATACACACCAGAAACAATAGAATATTTTAAAGGTAATGTACACCCAAAAACCGGAGAAGGAATATATCCCGTACCTGTTGGATACATCCTAAAAGAAACAACAACCTGGTCTAAAGAACACAAACATGCAAATGACACCTGTGGTAATCATGACCGCATATACACTAAAAAAACTAAGGAAACATATTGGATTTTTGATTCTATTTTAGAAACTCTAAAAAATGACAATCTTGGAAAAACAATAACGCGGCCAAAAAATGCAGAACAAAGAGTTTTTGCGATCCCATAAAAACGCAACATCTGCAGGTTAAAACAGGTTCTTAAAAAAACCCCATAAAACACATTTATTTACACAATTTACACTAAATGCCAAAAAAGTGCGCAACACATCTAACTTAGATAACTGTCTATCAAAGTCTCGCACAGGCCGATTAATTCGGGGGTATTTGCTTCCTGATGACGCAACCCAGGAATTGCAAAATACTCCTCATTCTTTTCGTCCAGCTCTTCTTGCGTAAATATGCTTTCTTCAAGACCTTTTTCAATACATCGCCCATACAATGTAGCACAGACATTGTCACGGCCATATAACCGGACAACATCCAGCATTTTTGACCGAAACATTTCTATGTCATTTATGACACCGTTTTCAACAGAAAGTCTTTCTTTATTCAAATAAACACCCTAAAATGATATTAATGAGTAAGTAATAACATATTTATAAACATAACGGTTTGAAAGCCAAAAAACTATAAATACTGCCTCATCCACAATAACACGCAGTTATTGGGGGTGTTTGTATATGTGTTTTGAAAAAATGATGAAAAAACTTGATGTTATGGATATTGGATTGATTAAACTGTCCGTATTTGCCTTTACACTTTGGCTTGTTTCGTTCTCACAATCATTTACCGCGTGGGTTCAGTCAGTCCACCCTATTTGGTTTTTAGCTATTTTCGTTGCCGCAGCTGTAAGACCGTTTTACAGGGCATATATCCAGAAATCATGAAACCTCTATGCGACCCCGCCCTAAGGACGGGTTTGTTTGGTTCGGTTTCAAGCTTTTAAAGTCGCATTCATCCATGCACTGAAGTGCTTGGTTTTCTGCGACTTCAAAATAATTTGATTAGAAAAAAAGCCGTCCTTTTAGTCAGGATTATCAAATTCGGATAGATGTAACGATAGTATTTAGGAAAACTTTAATAACAGGTTCAATCAATAATTCATAAAAGAGGGAAATGAATGGATACAACAGCTAACCTGTTTATGGTCGGAATCATAATCATACTAGGATTGCTCGCGCAATACAACTTCAAAAAGACAAAGATCCCTGATGTTCTTATACTTATAGCCTCAGGCGCCATATTTTCCCACTTAGGCCTTGTTGAAGGAATAAAGACAGAAAGCTCACAGATGACCTTCTTAATAGTATTCAGCCTAATTTATGTTGTATTCTACGGCGCGCTTCCAATAAAACTAAGAGCCCTTTTATCTACAATGAACTATGCATTCATCTCATCAGTATTGAATTTCATATTAATAACCTTTATTTTAGGCGCAACAGCCCATTATTTTCTGGGTTTTGGCTGGATTGCTGCTTTATCTCTTGGCGCTCTTTTCTGCGTGCTTGACGGCTCGGTCATAAACAGCATTTTAGAGACCATAAAATTAAGCCCGAAAGCAGAGGCAGAAATACAGACAGAAAGTGCTATAATAGACATACTTGTAATTGTAGGTATCCTATCTGTAATGAACTTCTCAACTATGACTGTAGCACAGATAACACAGAGCCTTACAAGCTATCTTTTCTTAAGCCTGGGGATAGGAATTGTAATTGCCATGATATGGGCGTTCGTGCTAAAGCATATGGGCAACTACAGCAGCGCACCCATAGCAACTATGGCACTTTTGGTGACACTCTACGCATTTGCGGAATATGTCAATGCAAACGGAGTCATAACAATATTTGTGTTCTCAATCATGCTTGGAAATGTCACAATCTGGAGCCGGCTCCTCTACAAAGAACAAAAAGAGAGCGTAAGCCTTATGGGATTGGAGACAAAGCACTTTTTCAAAGACATTAGTTTTCTTATACGCACATTCCTTTTCGTGTATCTGGGCATACTTGTTGATTTCAGCCAGTGGACATACCTATTATACGGAACAGTGTTTTTCATCATCGCATATATTACAAGAACATTTGTAAGAAGAACCGTCAAAGACGGGGAAATGACTAAAAAAGACACATATATTCTTGACGCTATGTGCGCCAAGGGGCTTACCCCAACAGTGATGCTCTCTGTTGTAGGGGCAAACATCGCATTTACAGAGACAGCAAATCTCGTGATTTTCACAAACATTGTTGTAGGTGGGATATTCTCAAGCATTCTTGTTTCCTCAATTCTTGTTCTTTTGATTGACCGGGACAAATTCACATCACTTAATGAGCTTATAACCTGGGTGATTGAAAAATACAGGCAGCACCGGAAAAAAAACAAAAATGAAACCAGTAAAACATATAAACCCGAAGAACCAAATAACCGGATATGAACATAAAACACAGTTTATTATTTTTTGCACTCTCGTTTATTGTACTCTCTTCTTTTGTACATGCACCGCAGATAGAAAATATTTCGCAATTTAACATTGAAGATGCAAAGGCTTTAGAAAATTATGATGCCGACATCTTAAAAGAATCAATGAACCTGATGATTCTTGAATATGAAAACGATACAAAGAAAGCTATTGAGGCTGTAATGGCCGAAAAGCCGGTGATAAAAAAGCTCTTTGGAAACGAGCGGGTGAATATCAGAATAGAGGATTTTGGCGACTACAAAATCGAACTTAAGGACGGCAAACTTGAAAGCATTGGCGAAGGCAAAAATGAGAAACCAACGCTTGAAATTTCAACAGATTTTGAAACTGTAAAAAACCTGGCAGAAAACAAGTTAGACCCATTTGAAGCACTAAAGAATGGAAATATAACATACAAGGGTATTGGTTTTTTTAGCTCAATCAAATACAAAATAATCGGTTTTCTCGCAACCACTTTAGGGCCGAAATTTATGGAATGAAAATAGAAAGCAATATAAACCATTATTCTAAAATATAAACCCATGACAAAAATAGAAATCCTTGTTAAAGGTTATGCAAAAGAAATTGAAAACGGCTGGAATGCAAGCTCGAATGTAACACTTGTT
>JAUVEX010000047.1 GCA_030594585.1 archaeon
TATCTTGAAGAAACTTTTCAGGGCAATCTTCTTGATATCATGTCAAGCGCCACACCTCTTGTGAAAAATAAGTATGGGTATAATATTCCAGCAGAGTTGCTTGACGAGGCATTCTTTAAGAAAGTTACAAGTTGCAATAAAAACTGTGCGAAATGCAATTATTGTGCCGCTCTTGTAAAAAAGGCGTTATTTTCGTAGTGTTGAGAGTTTTAATGTTTCTTCAACACAAGAGTATTTTTTCATTTGCTTTAGAAGTTCACTTATAATGTTTTTTATTTCGTCTTTGAATTCAACAGATGTTTCGTTATTCTTGCATTTGATATAAAATTTTTCTTTAGGGTTTATATACGAACATTCGCAGATGTTGTTTGTTTTAATTTCATATACTTCATTCTCCTTTTTGAAATCTTTACAAAGAGAGAAAAATTTTTCAGAAAATTCATAAGAAAAACCCATTTCTGAGTTTATAAACACATTTTCCTGTTTTTCACGCATATAATTTCCTCTAAGCACAACGAGAATTTCTTTGAGATCGTTTGAAAAATAAGAAAAAACAAGGTATAATGTTGTAAGGCGAAAGCTTGAGAATTCTTTCGGGGCATATTTTATTAAGTCAAAAAAAGGCAGATTGCCTACATTTTTTTTGGAACCTGTGATGTAATCAAATGTCTGAACCAATGGAGAGTTGCATATAACATCGCTTATGCTTGGAAGAGATGCGTCAGGAACATTACCTAATTTTACTAATGTATGAATCACCCCGTCTTTTAACCAGGAAAAATAAATTCTTGATGCCTCTATAATGTTTCTTGCGAGCGGAAAAGAAGGAATATGGCCGTAATACACCTTTAGGTTTCTTATTTTTGTGTTTTCCAAAAAATCAAGGCAATTCAAGTCTTTGTTTTCTTCCTTAAGAAACAAATATTTTTCATTTTCTTTTTTGTAAACACAGCCATATCTTAAAGAATGATTTTCCCCATAATTGTTGTATATGAATTCCTCTATTTTGTATCCTTTGTCAGAAATTTGCGGAAGCTCGGCAAGCTTTTTAGGTATTGAAGCAATCATATATCAAAGTAAACCTTTAGATATTTAAAAACTTCAGGGCTTATTTAAGGTATGTTTGAGGATTTCATGCAAATGGATGGTTTAAGGCTTGTTGTCTTTGTTCTCTTTTTTATTCGCGTAATTCGCATAGACCTGAAGAATAAAGAGATACATAACAAAGACCTGTTTTTTATGGCTCTTGTAGGATTTGTTCTTTTTCTTTTAGGGGGCCAATTTGATTTGATGCCTTCGCTTGCAACGAATGCTTTTCTTGCTCTTGTTGTTGGCATCGGCCTGTGGAAAATCGGCGTGTGGAGTGCGGGCGATGGAAAGCTTTTTGCTGTATGTGCTATTTATCTCCCCTACAAAATGTATCTTCCGTTCTTCTCAGCCCAGATAATCCTTATAAATGTTTTTATCCTTGCGTTTTTATACTGGCTCGCACCAACTATTTTTAAAACAAGCAGAAGCGAGAAATTAAACGCATTTAAAACAAGTTTTGCTCCAAAAACAGTAATCAATCTTTTTCTTGTTCTTTTCGGGCTTTTCTATTTTATCAGCAAAATAGTGTATTTGTTTGATTTTGGTCTTCATGCAGGCGGATATATTATAAGCCTTACGGTGGCACTTCTTGCTTTTGGTGCTGTGAAAAAGTTTTTCCCCGCAAAGACAACTTATGTGTTTTTGGCTTTTGCATTTGCAAGAATATTTTTAGATACTTCATTTATTACATTTAACGGGGGTTTGACTCTTGTTCTCACAGTTCTTGCATTGCTTCTTACAGGATTTATTGGAAACCTAAGCATGTACATTTCATATACCGAGAAAAGAATAAATGAACTTAAGGAATGCGAGGTTCCTATAAGTGTCATATCTAGGAAAAACAAAATAACGGATTTTGAAAGATTCTTAAAGAAGAACTTCAAAAATTCAGATGTGATTTTAAAGAAAGGATTCAACAAAGAAGAAATAATACTCGCAAAAAAAATAAAAAGTATAGATGGCTTTATTGTAAAAAAGACAATATCATTTGCGCCGCTCCTTTTTGTATCAACACTTTTTGTTGTTTTCTTCGGAAAAGATGTATTGTTATCTGTTGCTTCCTTGATTTATGGTTGGTTTTATGAATAACAAGTATTATGCAGGCATTTTTTTGCTCGCTATTTTAGCTATTATGATTGTTACATTGTGGTCTGAGAAAAGTGCAGTTCCACAGTTTCAAGAAAATGGAGAAGCACTAATCTGGCCAACATACAAGCATGATTTTTCAAGAATGGGAAATCCAACATTAAAAAACTACGAATTAAAATCTGGACCTTCACTGGATACTATGGGTAGTAATGCGCCTGAAAATGTGAAAAGAAATCTATTCGATAGTGGAACAATACCCTCTTCTGTTTTTGTGGACATTGATCACGATGATGATGATGAACTTATAACCTACTATAAAAACACAGTATACAATAAGCAAACACATGAAAGGCCATTTATGGGATATGTAATGCGTGTGGATTATAAAGAGAAGCCCACATTGCTTGAAAAATTAGAATTTGGTGAACTGCCGTTTATCCGAAAATGGTATTTCGCAATTAATGATGAGATACATACCTCTTTTGCTGTTGGCGATATAGATTCTGATAATGTTCAAGAAGTGGTTTTTGGAAGTGATGATGGTTATCTATATGCGCTTAACGGGAACAATGGGGATTTAAAGTGGAAATTCAAGACCGGTGATAAAATACGCAGCAGTCCAACACTCTTTATGGATGAAAGTGTACGGATAGTATTTGGAAATGATGATAAAAAGGTTTCTATTGTTAACGGAAACGGTAAAAAAGTTTGTAGTTTTCAAACAGAAGATGTGATGCGTTCTTCTCCTTTGATATTTGAAGACAATGTTGTTTTTTCTGATTTTGGTAAAAATATATATTTTATTTCAAAAAAATGCACACTTCAAAAAAAACACAAAACATCCGGAAATATTTTAGGAAGCGGGGCCATATTTGAAAACAAAGTTGTTTTTGCTTCAAACGACGGCTATTTGTATTTTTTTGATACAATAGGACAACAAAGTAAGGTAAATATTCAGACCCCATCAATTTCAACGCCTGTAAGTGTTAACAATGAATTTATATTGGTATCAACAACAGACGGAGATGTGATTTTTGTTAATGACACAGATACACAAATAAAATGGTCGAACAATAAGACTGGGGAGTTTTCCTGTTCGCCAGCTATTGGTGTAATTAAAAGCACACTTTTATATTCATGCACTCACATTAAAATAGAAAATAACTATGAGTATTCGAGCCTGTTTATAAACCCTTTTGTGTATGATTTTGTGGTTTTTGAAAACAGTTAATTCTTCTAAAAAATAGACTAAATGAAGTTTATTTTAGCCATAATTTAAAATTAGATTGTTTTTATGGCTTGGGTTTGGTGAAGACCTATGGCTCCAGCCACAACTTGCATGACTGCTAGCGCTACAATGGCTTTCCGGAACTCCGTCTGCTGATGAATGCGCCGTCCCACAACCGCTGCCATGACTGTTGTGTCCTGGGTCGCAATGGTCATGTATTGCAGATATTTGCGCGCCCGTAACAACTTTTGAAAGAACACCAACAATTTCAATTCCTGCAAGAAGGGCTCCAAGAGATATAAGAGTCTGTTTTGATGCCCCTCCTTTTTCTTCAAGCATAAATGACTTTAAGTCTTTTTTGATTTCAGGGATTAGGTTTCTTTTTGATTTGTTTTCGGGCATACAGTATTATTGAAAACCAAGGTATATAAAATTTTACGACATTTTGTGGTAATCAAACGAAAAAATAAAATCGTTTTTTGATTCTTATTTCAAAGATATATATACTGTTTCGTTTAATTAATTAAATAGATATGAATGGTTGTATTTGAAGGAAATAAATTAGTGATTAGTTTAGTGTTATTTTTAGCTATTGCTTTATTTTTCTTTTCTAATTCTACATCTCAAATGCCAAAAAATCTTCCTTCAGATATTCAGGTTTTTGATAGTTCAACAGGCTTGAATGTTGATGGCAAACTTCCGAAAAAAATAGATATTGAACTTGGTGATTCTTCAGGTTATGCAACTTTTGATGCTGTTTCTGCTACTTCTGTTGATTTCAGAAAAAAAGCGCGGATTGTAAAAACCTCAGAAATAAAGGAAAATTTCGAGAAAAATACCAGATATTCTGTTAAAGATTTCTTATGGGTTGAGAATGAAGGCCTTGTGCCCAAAGACACTGGCGGCAAGATTGTATTGTCATCAATAGGCCACAAGACATTCAAGTGCGACGGAACAATAGAAAATCCCGAATGTTTTGAGATACAATCATGTGATGTTTCAAAAAAACCTTGTTATGCGTTTGATTCTGGAAAAACAATAGTGTATGTAACTCATTTCTCGGGAGCATTCAATACGATGACATGGACCACCGATAATGATTGGAACCAAACCGGAACGCACACAAACACTACGAATTCGACAGGAGACCTTGTTCTTTTAGGAACAAACACAACAGGATATTATATTTCAAATACAACAGACACAACAGATACTCTAAGGCGTGTAAAAGCCATATGGAATACAACCGAACAGGATGCAAATAATAATATATCAATTGAAGTTTCAGCAGACAATGGGACTAATTGGATTGCCGCTACAAACAACACGAATTATACAACTGGCGGAGGGATTGGTTCGGGAAACCTTCTTGTTTTTAGGGCTAATTTTTCAACAAATGATTCAGCAGTTTCGCCGCTTTTACATGAGTTGACCATAGAATATGATACTAACCCCCCCCCACAATATTCTGCGTTTCAGTATAACGGATATATTGATGTAGATTCAGGAACAACAACAATTATACGCATTAACCTGACTGATGGTGATGGAATTGGAGATGTGCTAATAACGCATAATAGCACTGGAACATTTACAAATTATTCTATGGTGCAGGAAACAGGAGATATGTATAATTACACATTATCTTTCTCTTCATTATCTGAAATTGTGTTTAATATTTATGTGAATGACACTGAAGGGTATGTTAATTCAACTGGCAACAATAGCATTTATATACAGAATATTTCAATATCAATTAATTTGGACAATTGGGTTTACAACCCAGAAGAAAACATAACGGTCTCAGGAAAAGCAACTCTGCAACCCGACGGGACGAATGTAACAAATAACACAATTTCTATTTGGCTTGATGGAGAACCATTGATTAAAACATACAACAATGCTGTTTTGGATGAGTCACAAGAATGGGCTCTGTCTAATTGGAGTTATAGAATACCAGTCACAGTTAATACAGGATATTCCCAAAGAGGAAACAACACCATTGTCAAAAAGCTGATTGATTTTGATGTTCCTGGAACTTTAGACCAGAACTCAATAAGAGTTTTTGATGCAAATGGAAATGAACTTGACAGTGATATAGTAAGATGGCTCAATTCAACAACCGGGATGGTCCGTTGGAAACTGACAGAAAATAATACTCTGGCAAAAGAGACAGATTACGCATATTACATCTACTTTGATACATTAGAAAACGGGGCAAAAGCAACCCCGATAGGATACCAGATGCCAAAAGAGTACTTTATCTGTTCAGGTGCTGACAACAACAACGATGTTTATTATGCCTATTCAAATTACAATAGGACTTTGCCTACGGTATGGACTATTTGGGACCCGTATGCCTCTTATGAAAAGGATGAAACCACGATTTTTGACATGGACAATGACGGCGACTACGACCTTGCCTGGACTTCTGATGACAGCAACAAAGTCCATCTGTATAAGAACAACGGTGATGAGACATGGAGCTTTACAGAAAGCCAGAGTTTTTCAATCGGAGATTATAACTGGTTTGGCCTGTGCGAAGGCGATTTCAATGAAGACGGCTGGCTCGACTTAGTGGTAAACGGAGATAATTGCGTTCTGTATTATTTCGAAAATAACGGTGACGGTACATTTACGCAAAAGACAAGCCCCGGAGATTGCGGTGCCGAACCAAGGAAAATAGCCTGCGAGGATGTTGACGGCGATGACAATCTTGATATTGTTGCAGGTGCAACAAGCAACGGTTGCCTGGAGCTTATGAAAGGAAATGGCGACGGCACATTTACAGATACTGGTTGCATAGCGAATTCTCAGAACATTGGAGACGACTGGCACGGCGTGTGGCTGGTGGATGCAGACAATGACGGCGACATAGACATATACGGTCAGTCAAGCGGCAGCTATTCTACATATTTTGAAAATTATGGTAATAGGGTCTTTAAGCGGGGGGTCGACCAGCCGGATGGCGGCCTGCTGGACTCAAGCCCTATCCAGAATCAATTGGGCAGCGGAAGCGTTGGCGATTATGACAATGACGGAGTGCATGACTTAATTGAGGGAAGCTGGACAAGCGGGACATCTTACATGTATGCCTACTGGGGAAATAACAGCCTGGCAAATATCTACAATTATGGAAACCCGGCAGAGAAAAATTACACGACAATACCGGGCACATACAAGATGTTCTGTGGCGGGCCGGACTACATAAAGGATATAGAAATCAGTACTGAAGAAATACAGCAAATAACTTCAACCGACACAAATGGCAAGTATAACTATACATTGACGGCGCCTCTGGAAGCAGGAACGCACATTTTAAAAATTAATTTGACAGATTCAAACGGCATCATAGGCGAGAACCAAACAAACTTGACAACAAGAATCGCGGTAAGAGAGCAGAAAGGAATATTTGAGCAAACAGGAACAAGCTATCTGGATGTAAACGATACATCAACAAATCCAAACATAAACATCTCCGCAAAAATCTACAGGAACATTGACAACCCGATTGATTCTGTCTGGGTCAACATAACCCTGCCGGAATTAAGCGTAAAGACATACTTCCTTGACAACACAACCACGAAAAACGAGACGCAAATGTGGTATCTGGTTTTGAATGTAACTGAGGAGTTCAATGATTTGCTTGGAACATACACAACAGTATTCTATGCAAACTCAACTCTTACAAATGGTTCAGTAATAACACAGGAAATACCTGCAAAAGAAGCAAACTTCTACATTCAGGATATTTCGGTTTCAGTCAACTTAGATAAAACAATTTATAATCCTGAGGAAAATGTAATCCTTTCAGGAAAAGCAATTTTAGATCCGGACGCCACCAATGTAGCAGACAACCCATTTTCAATCTGGCTTGATGGGACAGCTTTGACTTCTTCAGGGTGGTGGGATTATTCCTGGAGATACAGAACCTCAATAACTGTTG
>JAUVEX010000056.1 GCA_030594585.1 archaeon
TCAAGGCGCAAGCTAAATACTTTAGTCATTACAGAAGACACACAAGGACAAACTGGAACAGCAAAAACAATAGAGAATTATCCCGGGTTTATTGAAATTCCCGGCATAAAACTTATGGCAAAATTTACAGAACAGGCAAAAAATGTCGGTGTAACTATTGTTTTTGATAAAGTCAAAACATTGAAAAAATCAGGAGATGATTTTGAGATTGAAACAACTTCTTCAAAATATTCGGCAAAATCAGTCATAATTTCTGCAGGAAAGTCCCCAAGAACTCTTAACATTTCTGGTGAAAAAATACATAAAGGCCGTGGGGTCTCTTATTGCGCAACATGCGACGGCCCTTTTTTCAAAGGGAAAAAAATAGCAGTTGTTGGCGGGGGAAACACAGCATTGGAGGAGGCAGAATACTTATCAAAGATTGCAGAAAAAGTGTATCTTATCCATAGGCGTTCAGACTTTAGGGCAGAAGAGGCGCTTGTTTACCATGTAAAAAAAATAAAAAACATAGAGTTTGTGCTTGATTCAATACCCAAAGAAATCAAAGGCGAAAACAAGGTTGAGGCAATTGTTGTTGAAAACGCGAGTTCCGGGGACAAAAGAACAATACCTCTTGACGGCGTCTTTGTAAGCATAGGGCATGTCCCGAAAACAGAATGGGTTGAAGATTTTGTAAAACTTGATGATTATGGCCAGATAATAGTGAATGAAAAATGCGAGACATCAAAAAAAGGCGTTTTTGCAGCAGGCGATATCACAAATATTCGCGACAAGCAGACAATAATAGCAGCTGCACAAGGAGTGACGGCTGCTTTAAGCGCATACGATTATCTAGTGGGAAAGAAAAGATAGTGAGATGATATAAATGGTTGAAATAATTTTTGATGAATGGGGGCCGGAAAAAATACTTGAGATCTATGACCCAAAAACAGGAATGCGCGGCTTTACAGCAATACATTCAACAGCATTGGGGCCTGCAAAAGGTGGAATTCGGATGGAGCCGGATGTTACAAAAGAGGAAGTTTTCGGGCTTGCCCGCGCCATGAGCTGGAAATGCGCGCTTGCAGATCTTCCTTTCGGTGGCGGGAAATCAGGAATTATCGCAGACCCAAAAGCAGAGAACAAGCAGGAAATTGTCGCAGCGTTTGCAAGAGCTATAAAAGAGGTTTGTCCAAGCCAGTATGTTGCAGCCCCGGACATGAACATGGGTGAAAAAGAAATGGCAACATTCGCAAACACAAACGGCGATATGAAATCAATTACCGGAAAGCCTCTTTCAATGGGCGGGCTTCCGCATGAGCTGGGTTCCACAGGTTTCGGCGTTTATCTTTCAACATTGGTTGCACTAAAACACAAAGATATTGATGTTAAAGGAGCAACAATTGCAATAGAAGGTTTCGGGAATGTCGGCCAGTTCACAGCAAAATTTTTGGCAGAAAAAGGCGCAAAAATAATTGCAGTTTCTGATTCCAAAGGAACAGTCTATAATGAGAATGGCTTTGATGTAGAAAAGCTTATTGAGATAAAAAACACAACAAGGGCTGTCGGAAATTATCCATTGTGTAAGAAAAAAACAACACAAGAACTGTTTGAGATTGAAGTTGATGTTTTAGTTCCCGGAGCAAGACCGGATGTAATAACCGAAAAAAATATCGACAAAATAAAAGCAAAAATAGTTGTTGAGGCGGCGAACATCCCGATGACAGAAGTAATGGAACTGCGCCTCCACGATAAAGGAATACTTGTAATCCCTGATTTTGTTGCAAACGCGGGCGGCGTTATTTCTTCATATGTTGAATACAACGGCGGAGACAATGACAAGGCATTCAAAATGATTGAAGAGAAGATAAACACAAACACCGAGCTTGTCTTGAAGTATGCAGAAGAAAAAAACATAATACCTAGAGAAGCAGCCTTAGAGATTGCAAAAGAGCGGATGAAAACCGCAATGGAAAAAAGGCAGGAAAAAGTTGATGAACAAAACAAGGCAAATAACATATAAATCCCAAACAACAAGTGAGTGTTATGAGAGTCTGTGTAATTGGCCAAAAAGCAAAACTCCTTGAAAAAAGGCTTTTAGAAAAAGGCTTTGTTTTAGATTCTAATGCTCCGGAAATTGTCTTCACATACGGCGGGGACGGCACAATACTTGCATCTGAGCGTTCGTATCCCGGAGTCCCGAAAGCCGCCATAAAACACAGCCTGTTCTGCTACAAATGCGCTTTTAAAGAAGAAGAACTCGAATCAATATTGGCGCGCATCAAAAACAAAAAATACAAAATAGAAGAGCACACAAAAATTAAGACAACAGCAAAAACAAAAACGCTTGTGTCTTTAAACGAAATTCAGCTGCACAACAAAAAGCCCACAAAAGCCATTCGTTTCAATGTATATGTTAACAAAAAACAAGTTTTTGAAAATGTTGTGGGCGACGGCGTTGTTATTGCAACGCCTTATGGCTCAACAGCATACTACAAATCTGTTGGCGGTAAGCCATTTAAAAAAGGAATTGGAATTGCGCTTAACAATCCGCATAAGCGCGAAAAACCAATAGTGGTTAATGAATCATCTGAAATAGAAATTGAGATACTGCGTGAATGTGCCCAGCTTTTTTCTGACAATGACGACAAAAACATTGTGGTTTTGAATCCTAAAGACAGAATTATTGTAAAAAAACATTTAAAAACTGCAAAGTTCATTGTTTGAATTTCGCTCTTTGTCGTTTATTTTTTTAGAATAAAGAATTGTTTTATTAAGCTTTCATTAATCAGGTTATACTACATAGATTATTGTAATATTTCGAAGGTAAAAATAATGGATGATATATATTCTCGTTCTTTAAAGGCACATAGTGATTCAAAAGGAAAAATCGCAATAGAACCAAAAATGCCTGTCAAGACAAAAGACGACATGGCTATTGCTTATACTCCCGGAGTTGCAGAGCCTTCAAGAAAAATACACGATAATCCAAAAAAAGTTTATGAGTATACTTCAAAAGGCAACATGGTTGCAGTTGTTTCCGACGGGTCCGCGGTTTTGGGGCTTGGAAATATTGGTCCGTTAGCAGCACTTCCTGTGATGGAAGGAAAAGCAATACTTTTCAAGGAATTCGCAGATATTGACGCCATACCAATATGCATTGACACACAAGATACTGAAGAGATAATAAGGACTGTAAAAAACATAGCCCCCACATTTGGCGGTATAAATCTTGAAGATATTTCCGCCCCCAGATGTTTTGAAATTGAAAAGCGGCTCAAAGAAGAGCTTGACATTCCTGTTTTTCATGATGATCAGCACGGAACAGCCATCGTTGTTCTTGCAGCACTAATAAATGCATCAAAAGTAGTCAACAAAAAAATCGAGGATATGTCTGCAGTAATTTCCGGTGCAGGGGCAGCAGGAATAGCCATTGCACGAATTCTTGTAAACTACGGCATAAAAGATATTGTTCTTTGCGATACAAAAGGCGCTATTTATGATGGGCGCGCAGAAAACATGAGTGGCGAAAAGACAGAAATTTCAAAAATGACAAACAAAAGCAAAAAAACAGGATTATTGGAAGATATGATTGTTGGCGCAGATATATTTATCGGGGTGTCAAAACCGGGCATCGTTACAGAAAAAATGGTTTCTTCAATGGCTTTAGACGCGATTGTTTTTGCAATGGCAAATCCCACACCTGAAATAATGCCGGAATTAGCAAAAAAAGCAGGCGCAAAAGTTATAGGAACCGGCCGTTCGGATTTTCCAAATCAGGTAAACAATGTTCTTGCATTTCCCGGAATTTTCCGCGGCGCTCTTGACGCAGATACCAGAAATATAACTGAAGACATGTATATTGCGGCAGCCAAAGCAATAGCAAATATAGTGGATGAAGAAACCCTTTCAGAAGACTGCGTGATACCGGAACCAACAGACCCCCGTGTTTCAAGGGAAGTTGCAAAAGCAGTATGTTTTGCAGCCACGGAAAAGAGAGGGTTGTACTAATTTAAGCTAGCTTTATTAAGTTCGAATTTTCAAGAATATGTGTGTTTGTGATGATAACCGACTTTATTGTATCTTCTTTATGGTTTATCCTTCCGGCATATTTTGCAAACGCAGCACCTGTTTTTCTAAAAGCCCTAAAGCACACACATCCAATAGATTCAGGCAAACTGTTTTCTGACAAAAGGCCGATTTTGGGCAAAGGAAAAACATGGGAAGGATTTTTGTTTGCGGTTTTTATCGGCTGCATTGTTGGTGCAATTCAAACTCAATTCAACTCAAAAATTCCGAACATAGAAATTTTTATGACACTTGAACTTGCATTTCTTTTATCTTTCGGTGCGATGATGGGGGACACTATTGCAAGTTTTTTAAAAAGAAGATTGGGGAAAAAACGCGGAGAATCTATGTTTTTGTTAGACCAGCTTGATTTTGTTATTGTCGCCCTTGTTTTTGCAAGCGCAATTGTTGTCGCCCCAATATATATGTGGGTAATTCTTTCCATAATAACCCCTTTATCAAATTACCTGTCTAATTTCATTGCATACAAATTAAAATTAAAGGATGTTTGGTGGTAATGCTAAAGCATATAGAACAAAAGCACCCGAAGATGAGGCGCAGGCTGCTAGCACCATTTATAATAAACATAAATCCGAATAAAGTTACACTCGCAGCACTCGTAAGTGCGTTTTTATCAGGTTATTATTTCTATATTGACAATCTTTTTGCAGCGGCATTCTTTTTGGCACTGAATGGTTTTTTGGATGTGCTTGACGGAGAGATTGCAAAAAAAGGAACTCCGACAAAACGCGGGGATTTTCTTGACCATACATGTGATCGCATATCTGACACCGCGATATTTGTAGGGCTTGCATACAACCCAATCATGCCAACAGAGATGACCTTAATGGCGCTCATCTGCATCCTTCTCGTGTCTTATTTAGGAACACAGGCGCAGGCGCTTACAACAAAAAGAATGTATGGTGGTGTCATGGGGCGGGCAGAACGGGGTATAATACTTTTTGCAGCCGCAATAACAACATCTTTCTTTACAGAAGTGCTTTTATATTCACTGTATCTGATAATAATGCTGTCGGCAATAACTTTCATACAGCGATTTTATGCGCTTTACAAAGATCTTGGAACTTAGCACTTTTTTGCAATTCTTTTGATGACACAATAAAGAAAAGAATAAAGGCTTGTGTTTTTAGAAACAACAGCGGTTGTATTTCCTAAGCGAAGCGCATCAAGAATTGATTTTTCGTTTTTTTCAGTTGCATTTATTTTCGTATAGGCATTTCCAATTTCTTTTAGGCTGTGGGCGTCCGAGCCACCGGTTTGGGGAATATTTAATTTTTGAGCTATTTTTTTTACTTTTTTATTCATGAAAAGAGACCGCGCATTTGCAGTTTCAATCATATCAAACCCGCATTCAAGAAATTTATGCATTTTGGTTCTGTGGGCCGGTTCAGGATATGGGTGGGCGGCAACAGCAATGCCTCCTGCGTTATGTATTGCGCTAATTGTTTTTTCTACACTCATGCCTTTTTTGATTGGTTTCTCTGTGCCATATGCAAGGACATCCCCTTTTTCTGTTTTTATTTCAATCCCGGAAATAACAATAATTCCTTGTTTAGCGCCTTCTTTTTTTGCTTCAGCGACACCTTCTTGTGTGTTGTGGTCAGTTAATGCAATGCCGTCAAGGCCTTTTCTTTTTGCCTCAGCAACTATGTCTTTTATTTGCTCAAACCCATCCTTTGAATAACAAGAATGAACATGCATGTCAATTTTTAGATTCATGAAAACTGTTTTGGTTTAAGTTATATATAATTGAATTGTTCTTAAATCCAATATGATTGATTTACTGCTTGAAGAAGTGTGGTACCCTTTTTTTCGCGATGGGCCATACACAACAGGAGAGACTTTTGTGTATGCCGCAGTTTTTATTTTTCTTGCATATTATGCATTGCACCTTTTTCGAAAAGTTAATGTGAAACTAGATAAGCATTTTTACATCGGCTGGACTTTATGGATTTTTGCAATGGCAATTGTTCGTGTTCTTGAGGATTATAGCATCCTTACATCCCGCCTTTTTATAACACCATACATTGATTTTCTTTTTGGGGGAACTGCTATTTTTCTTATCGTCTTGTTTAAATATCTTGATTCAAAAAAGATAATATCGTTCAACCGTGCATGGATTGCATCTCCGTTTATCGTAATACTGCCTTCAGCTGTTTTTCTTCCATTAAGAAACTTTTTAGGCGGAGCAATTGTTGTTGTTATTGTATTATTTTTCTTTTTTGCATTAAGATTTTTGAAAAACACCAAAAAATTAAA
>JAUVEX010000108.1 GCA_030594585.1 archaeon
ATGAAAGCTCGAACAGTTCCTTGTATATTAAAAGAAGTAATATGAAACCAATAACCGGTATATTGAGCAAAAAACCAAGCAACCCAACTGCGATATTCACTAAAATTACTTTAAGGACTGTTGCTTTGCCGCCCAAAAACTTTACTGCAAAATAAAGAGGTAGTGCGGATATTATGGCGATTGCTATAATCCCTAAAAGACCCAGACCCAAAAGTTCCGGAAAAATTGCCATGCAACTATTATGGCTTTAGATTTATTTAAGATACATGCATCTGTTGTATTTCCAATTCCAAGACGCATAACTTTTGCTTGTGGGTTTATTCGTTTAGAACTAAATTTGCAATTGAGTTCAACAAATATCAATTAACTTCAGGACTTTGTAACATCTCCGCCGCTATTTTCATCTATATTGATGATTGTTGGTGTTCCCTTGTATTGGACCTTTCCTGCAGAACTCGCTTCTGCATCAAGCTTGTCAATAGCATATACCTGCGCTAAAGCTGCACTGTTTGCGCTTGCAACAACTTCATCTGCTCTAAGCTCAAATGCATATACATACCCTACACTGTTTGCGTCTGCTTCCAGTGTGTCGGCAGTTCCTTCAAGAGATATTTTGCCAGCACTTGAAGATTCCACAACAACGGTTTTTGCATCAAGTTCAACATCAACGCTTCCGGCCGAATGTGCACTGATTTCAATATTATCTACAGTTATTTCATTCTCGCCGATAATTTTTGCTGCAGAAATTGCGTCAAGTTTTGATATTGTATTGCTTGAAACATAAAGAGTTACCGGATTTTCGGAGCGTATGCACTGTGTGAGCGAGACTTTTAATGCATCACCTGATTCGCGGATTTTAACAAGTTCTATTAAATTATCTTCGGCTTCTATTCTTATTGGTTCTTTAGTCCCTTGTGTATAATGTACGACAACGCCGCTCGATGCTTCAAGCTCGCTAAAATCAATGCCCTCGCGCTCAATTGTGGTGATATTGCCGGAACCCGAAACACAATTTATCCCGGGAATCCAAAAAGTATTTTCAGGTATCATAGAACCAATATTTCCAACCCCGTGCATAAATGCAAAAACAATTGTGAGCGCAATAAGCACAAATCCTATGTCTTTTCGACCATAAACTATTACAGCACCTGCCAATATAAGGCCTGCCGGCCAAAAGGATGCTGCTTCATACAGCATGGAAAAATCAAGAAGCCCTAAATTTCTCAAAAGAAATAAAGAGCCAATTGCAATAAGTATTATTCCGGTAAATGCAGATGCTTTTCTTGCCATTATATCACCTCATAACCTTGTATACTCCAAAAGCAATTATTGCCGAAGGCCATATGTAGTCCCATGTAAACCATGCGAAAAAATTCTCAAACAGAAACAATACACCGACAACAATCAAAATCACACCAAAAAGCTTGCTGTCTTTTTTATTTTTCGGCCCGATTGGCGGAGTATTATCTGTTTCGGGTATGATTACAGAGGCTATTATATAAAAAATTATGAATTCTGCAGGGCGGGCAATAAGCATAAGCACTGCAATGATTCGCACAACAACAGAATCAACGCCAAAATATTGTGCAATGCCTCCAAAAACGCCGCTCACTACAGCATCGGTTTTTGATCTTAAGAGTCTTTTTTCATGAATATTATTTTTTTTGGATTTATCGTCTTTGTCAACCATATAACCACCCCAAATAGATTAATTATATTGGTTTTTGATTTTAATAAATCCTAAACAAAAAGATTATGCTTTTTCCTTAAGCTTATTAACTTTCCAGCATTATTTCATAAGTGATATTTTATGAAATCGTTTAAAGGCCAAAAATGGCTTGAAAAAGAAAATGCAGAAACTGATGAAAAATACGGCACCGAACCGCATGAAAGGCCTATTGAGGACTTGATAAAAAACAGCCTTGTTATTTTAGACAAGCCCAAAGGACCCACATCGCATCAGGCGGCATCCTGGGTTAGGGATATGTTTTCAATCAAAAAAACCGGCCATTCGGGGACGCTTGACCCTCATGTTACGGGTGTTCTTGTATGCTCTTTGGACAACGCATCAAAAACAATGCCTTTGCTTGCCGGACATGACAAGGAATACATCTGCCTTATGCAGGTGCACAAGGAAGTTGATGAAAAAAAGCTTGTTGATACGATAAAAAGCTTTGAAGGTGTTATAACGCAGATGCCGCCTGTAAAAAGTGCTGTAAAAAGACAGAACCGGCAACGAAAAATAAACGAGATTGAAATTCTTGAAATAAAAGAAAATGATGTTCTTTTTAGGGTTGCCTGTGAAGCAGGGACATATATTAGAGTATTGTGCGCAGACATCGGCAAAAAGCTTGAAGTGGGTGCGCACATGGCTGAACTTCGGCGCACAAAAGCAGGACCATTTACAGAAAAAGATGTAATCACGCTTCATGATTTAAGGGATGCTTATGAGACTTTTAAAAAAGACGGTGATGAGACAAAATTGCGCGAGATTCTTCTGCCTTTGGAGTTCGCAGCTAAAAATGTGCCTAAAGTAATAATAAAGGACTCTGCAGTATCTGCTGTGTGCCACGGGGCGCCATTGTCTGTGGGCGGGATTTCAAAGCTTACGGATGACATAAAAGAAGGCTCAACTGTTGCCATACTTTCTCTTAAAGGAGAGCTTGTTGTTTTGGGTGAGGCGGTTCTTGATTCTCAATCAATATTAAAAAAACGAAAAGGCATTGCGTGTAATATAAAAAGAGTTGTAATGAAAGAAGACACATACCCAAAGATGTGGAAGGAAAAATAAAAAAGGTGTATGAATGGCTGTTGACAAAAAACTTCTGGAAGTAATGGCATGCCCCAAATGCATGAATGAGTTAAAAGAGAAAAACATGTTTCTTGTATGCGTTAAATGCAAACTCGCTTACCCTGTTTTAGACGGCGTTCCTGACATGCTTGTTGATGAGGCCTGGGCGCTTGAGAAGGCTGAAAAAGCGGGATTTGTGCATGGGTTGAAGTTGTGAAAGAATTATTCTTTCTTTTTTTCTTTATTGAAACTTAAACTTCCATCAGGATTCGTTTCTAGATTTTCAGGAAAATAAACATTTCCTTTATCTGAAACAGGGCTTCCAA
>JAUVEX010000058.1 GCA_030594585.1 archaeon
GTTTTTGTTTTGTGTGTGGAGACGCATAACGGCTGTTGAATTTGTTTTATGCCCAGACATTATTTTTTCATTCACTGCTCTTCTGGCACATACCACCCAAAAAACTTATATATGTATTTGCGACCAATAGACATAATCTGCCTTTTTATTTTAGTTACCGCATGTGTAGGCTATAAAAACATTAAAAACAAATAATATATGGTGATTTTTTGAAAAAAGAAGTACATCTTAAAGTTGGCGAAATTCCAAGCAATGCACAGTCAGATATAGGTATAGGCATTATCCGAATGGATACAACAATAATGTCTGAAATTGGCATCCGTGAAGGGGATGTTGTTGAAATTGAAGGAAAAAGAAAAACAGGCGCTGTTGCAATCCGGCCATACCCGTCAGATGCGGGCATCCGCGATATTATCCGTATGGATGGTATATTGCGGGGGAATGCCAAAACATCAATTGGTGAAAAAGTCACTGTAAGAAAAGCAGAATTGAAAGAAGCAAAAAAAATAACAATTGCGCCGGCACAAAGGGATGTTGTAATGCAGGTCCCGGGAGACAGAGTAAAAAGAACACTTCTTGGGCGGGTTGCAAAAACAGGGGATATTATAAGCCACGCACCCCAAAGGCGCTCAAGAAATATGAGTTTTTTTGACATGAATATTGAAGATATGTTCTCATTTGGTTTTGGTGAAATGCGGTTTACCGTTGCTGATACAAACCCAAAAGGCATTGTAAAAATAACCGAAATGACTGAAGTTGAAGTTTTGTCCCGTGCTGTTAAGGTAAAAGAGGAAGAGGAAAAAGCGCAGCAGCTTCCGGGAATAACTTACGAGGATATTGGAGGGCTTAAAGAAGAAGTCAAAAAAGTGCGCGAAATGATTGAGCTTCCCTTAAAACACCCGGAGCTTTTTGAAAAATTAGGTATTGAACCGCCTAAAGGTGTCCTTTTATACGGGCCTCCAGGAACAGGCAAAACACTTCTTGCTAAAGCTGTTGCAAATGAGTCAAGAGCCTACTTCATAGCACTTAACGGCCCCGAAATAACATCCAAATGGTATGGTGAATCTGAGAAAAAAATAAGGGATATCTTCAAGGAGGCACAGGAAAACGCGCCGTCGATAATTTTTATTGATGAGATTGATGCAATCGCGCCCCAAAGAGAATCTGTACAGGGTGAAGTTGAAAGGCGGATGGTAGCCCAGTTATTGGCATCTATGGATGGGCTTCAAAGCAGGGGCCAGGTAATTGTAATTGCCGCGACAAACAGGGAAAACGCAATAGACCCTGCATTGCGGCGCGGTGGGCGATTTGACCGCGAAATTGAACTCGGTGTTCCTGACAGTGTGGGCAGAAACGAAATACTCCAGATACATACCAGAAATATGCCGTTAAAACCAGGATATAATGCAGAATGGTTTAAGGCATATCTTAAAACTAAGGGTGGTGTTACTGAAAAAATAACAGAAATCCTACCGCTAAATAAGCTAAAACTAATATATTCCTCCTTTTTCAAAACACATGAAAAACAATTTATGGAAAAACCGCTTAAACTCTTAAAAAAACAAATAGAGCATCTTGTGCGGGGTGAAGAGATCAAAAAAGTTGTTGATTCAATTGCCACGCTAAAAGATCTTGAAAAATTTGTTTTCAATTACTTGAAAAAAGACGACATTATTTACAAAACAATTACAGAAAAAATAAATGAACTCGAGATTCTTGAAATAAATAATGAAAAAATAACAATTTGTGAAGATAAAAAAGCTATAATTGCATTTATAGAATCAATCGAGGTAGAACCAAAAGAAAAAAAAGACATCTTAAATCTGATTGCTGCTTCAAAAACAGGAGAAATAGTAAAAAGAATATTCTTCGGCCTTTCGGCTGAAGAGCAGATGGAAGTCAATGACGAGTTCAAAAGGCAGATGATAAAATCCATCGCAGATATAACGCACGGTTATGTTGGTGCGGATCTTGCAATACTTACCAAAGAAGCGGCAATGTCTGTATTGCGAAGAATTTTGCCAGATATAAACCTTAAAGAAAAAGAAATAACTCCGAGTGTCTACAGAAAACTTTATGTTTTACCAGAGGATTTCAAAAACGGACTTATGCAGGTTGACCCGTCTGCAATGCGAGAAGTATTGATTGATATCCCGAATGTAAATTGGAGTGATGTCGGCGGGCTTGACGAGGCTAAACAATATTTAAAGGAAATGGTTGAATGGCCTCTTAAACGACCGGAAGCATTCACGAACATGGGTATAAAGCCCCCTAAAGGCATACTTCTATACGGAGTTCCCGGAACCGGAAAAACACTTCTTGCAAAGGCTGTTGCCAAAGAATCTGAAGCAAATTTCATATCAATAAAAGGACCGGAGCTTTTAAGCAAATGGGTTGGAGAGTCCGAAAAGCATGTCCGTGAAATGTTCAAAAAAGCAAAACAAGTAGCCCCATGCATAATATTTTTCGATGAGGTCGAATCAATTGCGCCAAAACGGGGAAGGTCAGTAACAGATGTTACTGACCGCGTCTTAACACAGCTATTGACTGAACTGGACGGGCTCGAAGGATTAGAGGGTGTGGTCATTATAGGCGCCACAAACAGGCCGGATATAATCGATTCGGCACTCATGCGGCCGGGAAGGTTTGACCGGCATGTGTATGTTCCGGTACCGGATAAAGACACACGAAAAAAGATTTTCGAGATACACACGAAAAATATGCCACTTGCAAAAGATGTAAAAATAAGCGAACTTGTATCCAAAACAGAGAATTATGTTGGCGCAGACATAGAAGCATTGTGCCGGGAAGCTGCGATAAACGCACTTCGTGAAGACATGAATGCAAAGGAAGTAACAATAGCGGATTTTGATGCTGCGTTTGAAAAAGTGAAGGCCTCTGGTGATAAAAAAGCACAGGATGTTTTCAAAAAAAGAATTGAAGAAACAAAAATACAGCCACCTAAACAGGAATTCGGTTATGTTGGATAACCAATTTCTTTCTTTTTCTTATCGGCACGCAACCGCCACTACATTTAAAAGTTGTTGTGATAAAAACTGTTTATGGTCACAGAAGACGAATTGATAAAAACAATAACAGAAGAAGCGTCAGTAACACGCGAAGAAGTTCTTGAAAAAATAGAAGAAAAAGAACATGAATACTCCGGATTGGTATCCCGTATAGGTGCTGTATATATTGTCGGGCGCGAATTTGGTGTTGAGCTTGTGAAACCTACAAGCAAAAACCTTAAGATAAAAAACATAGTATCTGACATGAATTGTGTTGAATTTACAGGAAAGGTTGTCCATGTTTCTGATGTAAAGGAATTTAAGAACGACAAAGGAGACGGAAAAGTAGCCAGCATAATTCTTGGTGATGAAACAGGCACTATTAGGCTTTCTCTTTGGAATGAAAAGGCCGATGCGGTTGAAAAGATATCTGTTGGTGATGTTTTTGAAGTTCTTGGAGGATACACAAAAAAAGATTATCGCGGAATGCCTGAAGTCAGATTAAGCAAACTTGGGAACTTAAAAAACCTCGATAATGTAGAAATAACTGTCGCACAAACAAGCACACAAAACCAAAACGGCTACACGCACACAACGCTTGATAAAGTAAATGAAAATGATTTTATTAGCATAAAGGCCCATATGGTACAAATATTTGAAAGAACCATCATACACTCACTTTGCCCGTCGTGCAAAAAAAAGATACAAGAAAATAAATGCGAAGTTCACGGTTCTGTTGAGCCGGAAAAATTTCTTGTTGTTTCGGGAGTTATTGATGATGGTTATGGGTGTATAAACGCTGTTTTTTTCAGGGATGCTGCAGAAGCAGTACTTCAAAAAACAACAGAGGAAATAGAAACAGAAATAAAAGAAAAGGGTGAGAAAACCTTTTTTAGTTCTCTTGATGTTCTTGGCAGCTGGTTTTTGCTTAAAGGTGTTGTTAAAAAAAGCAACATATCAGAAACTTTAGAGTTTTCTGTAAAAGAAGCAAAAAAACCAGATATCATAAACGAGATTAACGAACTTTTGGGTGGATTGAAGGAAAAAGAAACTAGTGAAATATAAAGGTGAAATAAATGACAAAAGAAACAACAATAGAAGAATTACCCGGAGTTGGCCCGAAAACGGCTGAAAAACTTGCAGATTCTGGTTTTGATGACCTTATGTCTATAGCAACTGCCAGTGCTTCAGAAATTGCAGCCATTGCAGAAGTTGGCACAGGAACGGCAGCAAAAGTAATAGCTGCTGCAAGAAGCGCGCTTGATATGGGTTTTGAAACAGGTCTTGCTGCACTTGAAAAAAGGGATCTTATCGGAAAAATAACAACAGGCAGTAAAGAAATAGATAATCTTTTAGGCGGAGGGTTTGAAACATCTGCAATAACAGAATGCTACGGTGCTTTCGGATCTTCAAAAACACAAATAGCGCACCAATTAGCTGTGAATGTCCAGCTTCCAAAAGAAAACGGCGGGCTTGACGGGACTGCGCTTTATATTGACACAGAACACACTTTTCGGCCTGAAAGAATACAGCAGATGGCAGAAGCCCTAGGGATTGATCCTAAAGAAGCCCTTTCAAAAATATTTATCGGAAAAGCATACAATTCAGACCACCAGATACTTCTTATTGAAAAAGCAAAAGACACAATAAAAGAAAACAATGTAAAACTCATTATTGTTGACTCGCTCATGTCTCATTTCAGGGCGGATTACATTGGACGGGGTTCGTTAGCAGACAGACAGCAAAAATTGAACAAACACCTGCATACACTTCAAAAACTTGCAGACACATACAATGCGTGTGTGTATCTAACAAACCAGGTAATGTCTAAACCAGATATGCTGTTTGGAGACCCGACGCAGGCTGTTGGCGGCCATGTGCTGCACCATGCTGCAACCTTTAGGCTTTACTTAAGAAAAAGTAAAGGTAATAAAAGGATTGCAAAGCTTGTGGACTCCCCAAACCTGCCCGATGGTGAAGCAGTATACGAAATACATACTGAAGGAGTTAGGGATTAAGTTCTATCCACTTATTTAATCTACACGAATACGTAGAAATTAAATAAATATTAAAAAAGAAAAGGCCTTACAGGCCTTCTTTTTTTATTTTTTTAGAATTTAAAATATATCTTTCTCAGATACAATGACGAAATCACCGACAGACTTTACTGAAGAGAAAGGAACCAAAAAACGCCCCATATCATCTGCCTGTAGTTGAATGTCGCTTGTAGCTTTTGTAGGCTCAACTAAAAGAAGATTCATCAGTTCACCTGTATCTGCAATGAAGCTAACATCACCAACAACACCGAACTTGCGGCCGGTTTCGTCGCTTATTATTGTTTTTCCCCGTAGATCCCGTCCACGAATTTTTGTTTCTTTTACCATAAACATCACCTTAATATGTTTAGTTATTAGTACGAAAAATTAATAAAGCTATTTAGAACACCACTTATAAAAACATCAGTAATTTTGCAGTGATTGCTGCTGTGAGTGTTGCTGTAAAATTAACAGACCCGTTTGTCATCTGTTTCTTGTTTTCAAAAACAGCGCCTAAAACACTGTCAATCAGGGATCCTAAAACCCCTGCAACAAAAACAGCTAAAAAAAGTTTAGTCCTATTAACTTCTAAATAAAAACTTGAAGCAAAAAAGAATGCTGCAGCACCAATAATTGCGGCGCCGATTACGGCCGCAATAAGACCTGTGATTGTTATTCCGCCGTTTGTTCCTTTGGGCACTTTTGTTTTTAAGTCTGTAATCATGCGCGGCTGTTCTTTTGAATGCGCGCCAATCTCGGAGCTTAAAGTGTCTGCAAGTGCTGCTGAAATGCTTCCAAGATACATGTATGGAAAACCAAAAACAGCGCTCATAAACGCAACAAGCCCGTTAGATATTACATTATCCAACCCGCGCACTTCATGCTCTTCACCATTCTTTTTACGCGATCTGTGTGTGGCGTAAATAGATACCGCTAAAAATAAAAAAAGAACAAACAACCAAACTCCTCCGCGAAGATAAAAAAT
>JAUVEX010000107.1 GCA_030594585.1 archaeon
TTATGAAGTTGGGCGTAGCCCAATTTGGGTGGGGTGTAGCGAAACCTAAAAAGCACTTGTTCAGCGACCGAACGAAGTGAGGCAAACGACTTAAAAGGGGTGTAGAGTTCGTGACCGCCATCATATTAGACGATACCAATCTCCTGATTTTTTATATTCACATTTAACTGTAAATCCTTTACACGGTTTAGGTACAATCCCAAAAACTTTTGAATAACAACTAGAATTTATTTGAATAGCAACATTATCGGGTAACTCATCTTCTAAAAAGACTAAATCAATATTAAAGGGGCTCAATAGCTCTGATGACATAGTGGATACACGCGTATCAGGAAAACAAAAATGAGATTTGTTTCCAGCAACAATAAAACCAACTTCTTGACTATTGAGACAAACAGATGTATATCCCTCAACATTGCCTCTGTTTCTTACATAAACTGCAATTTTAGGGTTGTTACTGTCAAAGTTTGAGTCACATCCTCGCTCATTGAATATTCTGGGGGAATCAGTTGAAACATAGGAACTTATAAAATCAACAATTAGTGGCCCAACAACAACAGTTATTAATGCAATAATTAAGGTAATACTAAGAGCATTTGATTTAACCATGGTGGAATTTTATTGCATATCTTTAAATTGTTAATCTCGATATGAATTTATTGTCATTTTAAGAATGGCGGTCACGAATTTCGTTGAACAACTAGTTATGCGGAATAAATTCCGTAAACATCCGCCATTCGTCATGTTGGGGATGCGCGAATGTTTTGGTTTTAATCTATTTTTGTCATGGATGGTCGCGACATTTTGAATGTGCCTAGTGGGTCGTTCATGGTGTCTGTTTCTTTTTCGTGGTACATTCCTTCAAATGCGCTGGGTATTTTTGACTGTCCGCTATACTGTAAGGTCTCTTTAGGCGCACCCATACTTATTGCCCTATCAGAGTATTTTATGAAGAAATATACACTTTCCGCATCCATGCTTCCGGAAACAATAGCATATCCGAAACTATCTTTGAACACGCCTTCAAAAAAATCTTCATTAGGATTATCTGAATTTTCGGTTATTTCTAAAATATTCAAATCGAATTCATATTCTTCATTTTCACGACTGTATTTTCCAATAAACTGGTCTATGGCATTTAAAGTACGACCCATGATGACTAGTAAGTTATTAAAAATATAAATACCTGTTGTTTTTCAACTACACCCAAGATTTAAAAACTTTTAGGTTGTAACTAGTTAGCGGGTTTCTTTTGGATACAAAAACTACACAGAAAAGCAAAAAAATGAAAGCCATGCTTGTTCTTGAAGACGGCAGTGTCTTTGAAGGTTTTGGTTTCGGTATCAAAAAAAAAGTTGTAGGTGAAGTAGTTTTTAATACAGGAATGGTTGGTTATGTTGAAGCATTGACTGACCCGTCATACACGGGCCAGATTCTTGTTTCAACTTATCCTTTGATTGGCAATTACGGTGTGCCATTGAATAAGCGGGATTGCTTTGGGCTTCTTGAGTCATTTGAGTCAGACCATATAATGGTTGAAGGGTTTGTTGTGTCTGAGATTTGCAAAAACCCAAGCCATCATGAATCAGGCATGTCGCTTAATGAGTGGTTTGTCCAGCACGGGAAATGCGGGATAGATGGGATAGACACCCGCGAGCTTGTAAAAAAAATCAGAGAAAAAGGAACAATGAAAGGAATATTGGAAGTCGGGCATCCAAAAAAAGAAGAATTATTGTCTGAGATAACGCTTGTGGATGATCCGAATAAAAAGAACCTTGTTGCAATTGTTTCAAAGGAAGTGCCTGTGGTTTATGGCAACGGAAAAAAGAAAATAGTTCTTATTGACTGCGGGCTTAAGGCGAATATTTTACGGGAAATTTTAAAACACGACACAACGGTGTTAAGAGTTCCTTACAATACTACAGCAGAACAGATTCTTGACCAAAATCCGGATGCGGTTGTTGTATCCAACGGTCCGGGCGATCCTAAGATTCTTAAAGGCACTATAAGCACGCTTAAGACCTTAATCGCAAACAGGATTCCGCTTTTTGGCATATGCCTTGGATGCCAGCTTTTGGCGTTGGCTCTGGGGGCAGATACATACAAATTGAAATACGGCCACAGGAGCCAGAACCAGCCATGCGTTGATACGAACACTAAAAAATGCTATATCACAAGCCAGAACCACGGGTTTGCAGTAAAGCATTCATCACTTCCAAAAGGCGTTATTGCATGGTTTGAGAATGCGAATGACAGGACGGTTGAAGGAATATGCCATAAAGACAAGCCAATTGCTGCTGTGCAGTTTCACCCTGAAGCAACACCGGGGCCGAATGATACTTCGTGGCTGTTTGATGATTTTTTAAAGGGGCTAAATAATGATTGAATTTACTGATAATGGGCATTTGAATATAAAAAAAGTTCTTGTTTTAGGGAGCGGCGCGATTAAAATAGGAGAAGCCGGAGAGTTTGATTTTTCAGGAAGCCAGGCTTTAAAGGCCCTAAAAGAAGAAGGTATTGAGACTGTTCTTGTGAACCCGAACATTGCCACAATCCAGACAGACCCTAAAATGGCATCAAAAATATACCTGCTTCCGGTGACTGCGGATGTTGTTCTTAGAATAATAGAAAAAGAGCGGCCGGATTCAATTCTTCTTAATGTGGGGGGTCAAACTGCGCTTAACTGCGGGATGGAGCTTGTAAAAAGAGGAATTCTTGAAAAGTATGGTATCCGGGTTTTAGGCACACAGCCAGATACAATACAAACAACCGAAGACAGGGAACTTTTTAAGCAAGCGATGGATGCCGCAAATATTGATGTGTGCCGGAGCACTGCAGTAACAACGGTTACTGAAGCTGTCAGTGTTGCAGAAAACATAGGATATCCTGTTATTGTCCGGGCGGCCTTTACTCTCGGAGGGCTTGGGAGCGGTGTTGCAAAGACAAAAGAAGAGCTTGAAGAGATTGCAAGCGTTGGATTAAGTGCTTCAGCTATTGGCCAGATTCTTGTTGAAGAGTCTGTTGCCGGCTGGAAAGAACTTGAATACGAGGTCATGAGGGATGTCCATGACAACTGCATAATCATATGCAATATGGAGAACTTAGACCCTGTTGGGGTGCATACGGGCGAGTCTATTGTTGTTGCTCCGTCACAGACTTTGAACAATAAGGAATATCA
>JAUVEX010000116.1 GCA_030594585.1 archaeon
ATATTTCATGAAAACATGCGCACGCATGTTATATAACTATATTGATATATTGGACTATATAAAACTATTGCTTTTCTTTTTCGCTCTTTTTCGCATCAACCTGCTTTTTTAAGCGCCTGAATTTCTTTTTTTCGTGCACAACAAGGAATGCCATGACGAAGAAAATAATAACAGCAACAGTGTTTGGGTTGTACTCTAAATGCATTTTGGTCTCTTTTACAGGAACGGCGTTTGATGCAGTAAATACGCCGTAATTTTTTTCATCATCTATTATATAATAGTTGAATGCGGCTTTTTTATCGGGAATAGAAGATGTGTATTTTAGTGTTTTGGTATGTGGTTCTTCGGCAATTATTGTGCCCGTATTTAATGGTTCTATCCGCCAGCCGATGTATGTTTCTTTAGGGACTATCCATGCATTTTTTAGTGTTTTGTTTACCGTGAATGTTACATTGATTTCGTTTTTGCCTGTTGCTGTGCCAAGAATTGTCAGGTTTAATGTGCTGTTTTTGTTTAAGGGCATTGCAGTAAATGTTATGTCATCCAAGATGTCTATTTCATCACAATAATATACGCGCATTTTTGCGGTTATGTTTCCTTCGATGTTTTGGTGGAACCAATAGTTTCTGAATGTATATGATGCTCCTGCTTCAAGCGCCGCAGAATCGCTCCATGATGTGTAAAGCATGGTGTTGTTTTTGTAATAATCAACTCTTACAAATGTCATGCATCCGACAGAGCCTGTGTTTTCAAAAGAGGTTATTATTTCCTGAAATCCGGTTGTTTGTTTTGAGTAGTTTATATAGTCTGTTGTTGTGTGCAGCACATCATCTATATTTACAATTACGGGCATTCCGGATATTGTGGGGATTGAGAGTGTGAAAATAAATAAAGCCATAACATATGCGAAATTCATCTAATCACCATTAAACCAGCCTGAAGAACCAACTGCTTACAGGAGACAATGGAATATATGATTTTAGTGTTATTTTTCCTGTGTAATTGCCTATAGTTTCCGGATGGAATTTTAGGTTTATTTTTGCTTCTTTTCCGGGCTTAAGCATTATGTCTTTTGGAGCAGTTATAAATTGGCTTACATTTCCTTCAATCGTAAATACTGTTTTTGATTCTACGACATTGTTGTTTTTGAATTCAAGAAATTTTGTTGAGTTGCTTGCCGGTGGGAGCCTTCCGAAATTAACCACATCTGAATCTCCTGAAACACCAATAGGTGTTGCTGTTGAATTTGTGTAGTTTATGACTTCTGCCTTGATCGGGTATGTAATTGTTTCCTGCTTGAACAATATTTGGGGGCTTGTGAATACTAGTAATATACTCAAAGCAAGGATTGCACCAATATATATTGCCGGTTTTTTGAATTTTTTGTTCATTAGTCCATCCTCCAGTAAATGTAGAGCCCGATTAAAGCCATTATTATAAGTATAAACCACCATGGCGGCTCGTTTTCGGTCGAAACATCAGGGATGTCAGGAATTGTTATCTGTGCCGGAATATGTATTGTGCTTTCTTTTGTCGCACTTCCGGTTATATAGTTTACGGTTGCTTCTGCGCGGTAATTTCCTGAATCAATTCCGTTGGAGTCGTGCCAATATCCTGAGATTATATCTGTTTTTCCCGGGGCTATGCGCTTTATCTGGCCGGCTGCTATGTTGTCTTTTACAACACCATAGTTATCGAATATTGTTATTTTTTCAGGGCTTGCGGTTATTGTTGTTGTTCCGGTGTTTTTGAAAAGAACATCAACGCGAACCTTTTCTTTGGCATTTCTTTCCGCTACAAAATCGATTATTGTGCCTTCCCTGTAAGCGGGACCCGGTATCTTGAATACAAATACGAAGCGAGTGATGCCTATTGTCGAAATGCTTGTGCCGGAACTTCCTTCTTCCTGTATTATCGGCTTTAGGTTTATAGCGCCTGCATGGTATCCGGGTTCTGCGTCTTTAGGCACATGAAGGATTGCTGTAACTTTTTGATTGAATTTTACTGCGGTTCCGTCCGGCAGGTGCACAACTTTTTGGCTTCCGGGAGTTACAAGAATCGGGTTCTGCGGGAATGTAATCCATTTAGATATGTCTTCTTCTGATGATTCTGAAGGGATGAATGTATAATATGTGCGCTTTTCTGTCTTGTACATATCCATATGAACCGGGATGTATGCAAGACCTACAACGAGGGGCTTGTTTGTGTTGCTTGTAAGATAGAATTCAACAGCGATGTTTTCTCCGCGCACAACATCACCCATGTCACGGACTCCCGGAGCCATCCCGAGAGCCAAGGCATGGACTGAACCTGAGAATAACATCAAGAGAAAAATAAACGAACAAGCGAGCTTAAAAAATAATTTCATGTATTTCCCTAAATCCTATAATAAATAGTTATAGGGAAATTCGTTACCAATCTATATATGTTTTTGTGTATGACCGGGTATCTTTGAGTGTTGTCTGTATGTTTACATTTATGCGTACAGGGCACTACCGGTTAAATTTTTAGGCGTGTATATTGAGCCCCAGCTTTTTAGCAGAGATATAAATTGTATTTCTGTGTTTTTAAGTTGTTCTAGGCCGTTAATGATATCTTTGTCTTTGCCGTGATATGTTGGCATATCGCGCGTATTATCTAAATACATTGTAGTGAGTTGTACCAGAGATTGAGTAAGTACAGCTGCATCTTCTTTTGATACTGGCTTTCCTGTATCCGAGCCATTTATTTGGGGAAGAATACCATCCATGGTTTCTAGCAATTTCGTGGTTCGGGCGTTTGTGTTTGAAATGTATGTTTCTATAATTTCTTCTTCTGTTTTTGCCACTTCGGGTGATATACTCGCGGAAGTGTGTGGCTGATGATAGGTTAGACTTGCAGGTTTTGTTGGTTCTTCAGGTGTTTCACTGCGTTGTCCTAGCGCAGC
>JAUVEX010000080.1 GCA_030594585.1 archaeon
AGAGAATTCAATAATGTGGAACATAATATTAACGCAGCTGCAACGGTCATAAATTTATCAAATTTTTTTTGCATACATAACTAATTTGAAGTCAAATACATAAATATGTTAGAGACAATTTTTCTGAATTGAATATAACAAGAAACATGATAAATTTGGGTTATATAAAACGAAATAATGACGGCCAATAGTGACACCCTTAGCTTGTGAGTTTTCAAGAAATGATATAATATCTTTTTTATTTTTAGGCAAAATTAAAGTATTCTCTTGTATGCGTTTTATTTGCCCTGCAAGTTTGGTCTGTTCTTGTTTCATATACATAATGGTGGCCCACTTAAGATATTTAAACGAACTCTAAGTGAAACAAAGGCTGGTGGTCCGGATGAGATTTGAACTCACGACCCCCACGTTATCAGCGTGGTGCTCTTTCTGGTCCTGTAAGAAGAAACTTGACAGGATAACCAGCTGAGCCACCGGACCACAAAGAATTACGGCTACAACAAACATATTTCTATAAGAATTTTATAAATGTGATGTTTTGGTTCAAAATCCCGACTGCTTATTTTTAGCGACATTGTGGTGGTTAAAAATGTAAAGGTATATAAATATCGAGCAGTAATAAATATTTGTGGTATTTTGAATACAGAATTAAAATCTCTTGTTGAAGGCATGGCTGGTAATCTAGACATAAGAGTTGTCCATAGCACTAACGAATATCATAGTTTTCCAATAGCGAATTCTGTTGTTCTTAAGGGTTTTGATACAGTTTACCAACCAGATGGTAGCCCAATATATCTGGGAAAATACGGAAATCCGGCACCGGGAGTTTTTTACTTGAATTACCCAATAGATTCTAAGGGCGCATATAATGGAATTCTGGATTTTGCGAATAAAGAATTCGGCGAGGATATAAAGCGCGATGGGGTTGTAACCGTTACATGGACTGATTTACTGTCAAAATACTTAAGCAACCATGAAACTGCAGAGGTCCATATTAATGAATTGGAACAAGATCCAGAAACTGCTTACAAGAATGCAAGAGCTGTTGGAAAAGATATATCGGTTAATTTAAGTAGCTTTAATGTCTATAAAGAACAAAAAAGGATTGATAATGCACTAAAAGATTCTGAACTGAATCTTTTGGCTGTTCGCCCTCAAGATGTTTTGTGTATCTACGCATTTGATAAATTCAACCCAAGGATAACACATGCAAATAAATTAGTTTTTGATATTCATGCAGCAGACTTACACCAAAAAAGGGGGGGGATATATAATGTGCCGGGCACATCACTGCATTTCGATAAATACCGGCCTGCAATGCAGCAGATATCTGATATAGTGCCCGAACTTGTCCAGACTGCTTGTGATAATTCAACAGACGAAACCCCGGATAAACTAAATGTAGAGATTCCATGGGTCGTCGTATTAGACAGAATAGACACCCCCGAAGCATTGGTTGAATTGCAAAGAGAGCGAGAACCAATATCACGATTACTATCACCTCCATATGACCGACGTAATTTATTCAACAATGCTGAAAAAGTGGCTTACGAAAATCTTGGTGATGTTCCGGAAATAAGCATAGGAACACATCTTGTATTTGCGGGTGTGAATGAATTAAGAACGCATCAAGGAACATTAACATCTTTAGGGACTAATTTTTGGCCAGATTATGATACAAATCCAGAATCTCAGTATAGGGAGTTCTTAAGCGATTTTGTAAAAAATGGACTTGTATATGTCCTGAAGGGTGAAGAATTAATACCCATAGAACGAACGGAATTCGAATTCGATAAGAATGCAATGTTATTGCGTAACGGCGTCCCGGAAATTTCTGCATCTTCAGCTCAAACTGCAAAAGCTTAATATTTCAAATATCTACTTTTTCGCAGATTCCTGCCCACGCCGCCGGTTGGTTCTGCTCTATTAGCCCCAACAGGTTAAAATACTTAATTGCATCTTTTTTCGAGCAGTGAAGGTGGGGGGATAATTTTTTTGCAAGTGCGTCTTTTTTGGCGCGGGAGAACATAGACGCTCCAAGAAGGGAAATTTTTGTCGGATAATGATATGTAGAAATCCCGGGATATTTTTCTTTTTTTGCTGTTGCAACGCCTAAAGATGCAAGTGCGTATGCGTATACCAAATATCGCCAATACTGCCTTGTGTGTATCCTGCCTAAGAATATGTTCGCGCGGGATAGCATGTTGTATGCTTTTGCGCGGTCTTCCGCGTTTTTGTATTCTCTCGGGATGTTTTCACGAATCCACTCGATTATGTTATCCAAAGGCTCATTTGCAAGATCAATCGCTTCTTTTGCGTTTTTGGCGGATTGTGTCTTAAAGATAATTGTAAGTATTTCATTAAGAGGTTTCTTCAAATCCCTGTAACCGCTTTTTTTGATTGATTCATAGGTCAGCTCTTTTTCTCCTCTTGAGAGAATCTCAAGGTCATTTATGGCGGCTCGAATGTCTCCGTCTGCCTGCCGAGCTATTGCGCTTAAAGCCCTTTCATCATAGCTTATTTTTTCGGCATTGAGTATTTTTGAAAGAGCTAAAGCAATTACAGGAGTAGGGATTTTTGAGAACTTGATTATTTTTGATTCTTTTTTTAATGGCGCAAGCTTTTTTGCGGACAGGTCATTTGCAAGAAGTATTATCGGGTGCTTGGATGCTTTTATTATTTTTACAATTTCGCCTGCAGCACCGCGATCATTTCTTCCGGACAAAGCATCAATCTCATCAAACAACACAAGTTTTCCTTTGTAAAAAAGCGATTGCTGAGCCAATGAGGTGCCGAATGTCTCGGACAATGCTTTCTGAGTCCTTGTGTCTGCGGCGCTTGAATACACTATGTTTAAATCTAGCTCTTTTGCGATTAATTCTATTGCTGTTGTTTTTGCAGTGCCGGGGGGGCCTAAAACAATTATGGCTTTTTTCGGCTGGGTCTTGTAGTTTTTTACCCACAAAAGAATATCCTCTATTGCCTTTGTATTTCCTGACAATTCGTCCACTTTTTTCGGAGCATATTCATATATCCACATACTTTTGATTCTTGTTATTTTAGATTTATATATTGATTCTCTCGCCTATAGACTTATAATTTTTTCCGCGTAAAACATACATATGGCATCGGCAATCACATTCAAATACCTTCGAGAACTTCAGGGAAAAGAGAGGGCTGTATCCACACTAACACAAATCCCTGATGATTTTTACGATGCAGTTGTTTCATACTTAAAGCGCAAGCAGAGGATTTCTGCGCGCGATTCTATGAGGAGTTTTACAGACCTAAAGGAAATAGAGAACACGGTTCCTGTAATAAAAGACATATTCAACACGAGAGAAAGAAAAATAATGAGCTCGTGCATACGGTCTGCAAGAACGGCAATCAAAGTCGAAAACATGACTTTAGAAGAGGAGAAAACATTTGATTTTGTTAGGGATACTTTAAAAAAAAGGCGAAAATTTCTTGACCGATTATTTGAAACAGGGGATGAAAAAAGCAAAAATGAAATACCTCAAGAGACTGTGGGCGAAAAAGAAGAAACAATTGATGAAAAACAAAAAGATACGACATTCAAAAAAATAGAAGTCATTGAAGATATCCCGGAATTTGTTGCCGAGGATTTAGAGACTTACGGCCCGTGGAGCCCGGGAGAGACAGTTGTTGCGCCAAAAAAGGTCGCACAGATATTTATTGATGCAGGAAAGGCAAAAAATGCATAAATGATGCACCAGGTTTTTAAAAATTCACTAAAAAATATTGTTGATACTATGATTTTCTCAGACCATGACTTTAAGGAGCGGCTTAAAAAAGACCTCATAATAACACCATTAGACTTAAAAACGCAATTAGGCCCGTCATCTGTAGACCTTCGCCTGGGAAACAGGTTCAGGCAATTTAAGATGTCAGACCATGCATTTATTGATCCTGCCAACTACAATGACCGCGTGCACAGGGAATGGACAACAGAAAACGGCACAAAAGTCACAGAATGCGAATATTCCAGGCTTTACGAGGAAGATAAGCCATTCATAATACACCCAGGGGATTTTGTTCTTGCATCAATTTTAGAACATGTTGAAATCCCCAACGACCTTATTGGGCACTTGGAAGGGCGCTCATCTTTGGGCCGGATGGGGCTTATGGTGCATTCAACAGCAGGTTATATTGACCCCGGCTTTAAAGGAAATATAACTTTGGAGCTTGCGAATGTCGGGAAACTGCCGATAAAGCTATACCCGAAAATGAGGGTATGCCAGATTGTCATACAGAAACTTCTCACACCATGCGATGTGCCTTACGGTGTTAGGCCCGGCTCAAAATACCTGAATGAAAAAGGCGCAACACAAAGCAG
>JAUVEX010000078.1 GCA_030594585.1 archaeon
TTCAGGTAGCACAACACCTGATGATACGCAAAACGATGCTCCAACAACCCCGCCAAATGAAAATGTATGCACAACACCCCCGGGAACAGAAATATTTATTAAAACAAACTCAAGCGAACCTCCAACACTGCCTGCAGAATTTTGGGGCACAGTAACTATCGATGGAAATCCTGCAAAAGATTTCCTTGAAGTGACAGCAACAATGAACAACACGCTTGTCTCAAAAACAAAAACATGCATGGGATATTACGACATAATGGTTCCCGAATGGGAAGGAACAGAAGTGATTATTTTTATAGATAACAAAAATGCCGGAACATTTACATGGTCTGCCGGCATGCATAATGAGGATTTAACAATATAGAATCTATATGGTGATAAATTATGGCTTATTCAAACATGGATGTAGTAGATAATTATAACACGAAAAAATTAGTTTCCCTAGCAAAAAACGACCAATTGCTTTCTGAAGTAATTTCGGGGTTTTCAGAGCTATACCCAACAATGGGCCGTGTTGCGGATTCTGCAAGCGAGCTTCTTGAAAAATACGGGTCAAAAAATGTCGCAAAAGCAGTTTTTACCCATCTTAGCGAACATCCTGAAATGCAAAAACATGAAACACTCAAAGCTCTTGTTGACAAGCACGAAACCGGTATAAAAACAGCAACAGAAGGTGCATATTACGCAACAGCAATTGTAATGACTTATCTTATGGCAAAAGCAGCAGCTGAAATCACTATGACTCACAACGCTGCTGATTCCAGCCACAACGCAGGCAATGAAAAACAAACTATAACGCATGCAACAAATGCAGTCTCTGGTGGCGGATCAGGCATACCGATTTTAGGCGTAATATATCACATACTATCTTCTCAAACAGCGCAGGCAATACCAAGCACAGAGAAAGCAGATCTCTATGGGACAATAACAAATGTTACTGCCGACAGTAATCTTACAATTACTGTATTCAACCAGTCAACAGGCGATGTTGCAGCACAGTATAAAAATATTCCATTATCTGAATCTGACGGAGAATTCTGGTATAACCAAAACATATTCAAAGGCGATGACCCATTTACTCCTGAAACAGAAACAGTTTCAGAAGGGGATAACCTACAGGCATGGATAAACGGAACAATTGCAAAACTTGAATCAACAGGCGAAAGCAACTGGTCTGTCAGCTTTGAAAATCCTACAGAAAATGTAAACTTTATATACACGCCATCATCTCAAATACCCCCGAAAATAGAAGACTTTTTCCTTGAATTAATTACCCTCGACAAGGACAGCAAAAAAAATGACGCAAGAATAATAGCAAACAGGAGCGGGGATAACACAAACTACACTCTTAAAATCAACGATGTTGTTGTAGCGACAAATGAAACCTATTCGACAGATACAATACACGAAATACAGAAAAACCTGACTGAAGGCACAAACAGTATCAAGCTTGTTATAAGCACAGAGGATGGCAGGAACCCAACAATAACAAGGGAAGTAAATGTAGACACAATTGCCCCATATCTTATTGGATTCAACGAAACAACATCCGTAAACATCTTCGATGACAATAGCATTGAATTTCTTTTGAACTTAAGTGAAAATTCAAACTGGACACTTAAAAGAGACGGAATAAAAATTTATAGCAATAAAACAAACAGCACTCAAAATCCGATTCCTTTAGTGATTAAAGACATGCTTGAAAAGAAACCCGCAGAAAACAATTACACTATTGACTTGAAAGATGAATCAGGAAATGTAAATGCCACCATAAATTTAGGGACATATACACCACTAAAAAAAGGCGGGGGTCCTGAGAAAGTCCCGGGCGAACCAAAGACAAACATAATAAAACCAGCATACACCGCCACAGAAAACCTTGTTGAAGGAGAGGATATAGAATATATCTTTGGCAAAAAGATCAAAGGGGTGCCCACAGAATTTGCAAACCTGACAGGTAAATCTAATATAAACGATGACAGGGTAAAAGCACTATGGGAAAGGCTGCACAACATATCACTCACAATTGTCGGTGATGACGACCCTAATGCAGTATATGATTCCATAATAAATGAAATTGACGGCGAAATTGTGGAGATGATGAACATAAAGCTGGGAACCGACATGGAAAATGTTCAGGACTTAAAATTCTCGCGCCATTACAGAGAGATTGATTTCGGAGCACAACATGCATACTATGTTAAAAGAGATACAAACAATGAACTCGAAATAATTGAAGTAACTTCCGAACTATTTACTGACGGGCCAAATGACCCCACAGTAAGCTTCAATGTATCGAACACAGGATTTTATGTAGTATCCGATGAAAATACATAAACATCTCCAACAGCCAAAGACACAGCAAGCGACACAACTTCGAACCTTGGTGCCTTATCCGCTATTGTCGGACCTGCTGCACTATCAATAGCTCCTTTGCGTAGAAGAAAACACAGACAAACTTTAGGCCACAGCGGCAAATAACCCGTCCCAAATATAAACCTTCGCGCACAAGATATAAATCATGTGGCCTGAATTGTTCATATCTCTTGGATTTTTAGGATTCTACACAGTTTGGGCTTTGCTTGTGGGCGGAATTGCCGTATTCGGCTTCATATGTAAATTCACGAGAAAAAGAATCATAAGGGATCTTCTTTTAAGCTGGCTTGCAGGAGCTATCATCATAACTATAAGTCCTTTAGGCGGGCTTGTCTTTGCGGTTATTGCACGGCTTTTTTTGACGGGCATCCTTAAAAACATAAAGATCAGCACAATAAAAGAATCACTGGCAAAAGACAGCATCGAAACAATAAAAATGCCGAAACATAAAATAATAACCGCAACAGCATTGGTTCTCGTGTTTCTTGGTGTACTTACAGCTATTTTCGCACCACCCATGGAAGTTGGGTGGTATAACATGAATGACATAAACAGAGTAACACATGAAAGCACAGAAATATCAGACATAACGATAATTCAATGGGACGACATAAAAGACATGAGAATTGTAGCCCAGGAATATGCACTCCAGGTTCCAAAAACAATGGTAACAGAAACCGGTTGGAGGCTCTCAACTGACTGGGACGGAATTTATTCTATAAATAACACTCTTTATTGGGTCATGGCCTATGAGCCAACCCGTTTCGCAAACAATGGGGAACCATCCCCGGCATACATTATTGTAAACGCCCAAAACCCTTCAGACAGGACAAAGATAAAAGAGACAATAGAATACTCAGAAGAAAGAAAAGGACTTCCCCAGTTCGCTTATCAATTACTGACCGGAAAAATAAGGGATATTGGATTCAAATTATGGGCAGCACATCCTTATTTCATTTACGGTGACACGGTTTTCGCCCACGACAATGAAGGAAGCCCAATATGGTTTGCGCCAGTGAAGCTCGATATTCCGACAATATTTGTAACAAAGTTCTACACAACGCAAGTAGGTGTCATTGTTCTTGAAAACAACGGGAAAACAACATTATACACAGAAAAGCACATCAAAGAAGGAAATGCGCCTGAATGGCTTCTAAAAAATCAGGTATTAATTGACGAACAGTACACCGGATATCGCGTAGACCGTTGGGCAAAATACGCAACATGGCAAGGTTTTTTAAACTATCATTTCAAGCACGAGAATGTTTTTGAGATTGCAAGAAATATTTATTTCCAGTACGACAAGCCGGATGGCAGAACCTATGGCCTGGTACAGCTCGAGCCTGAAGGCCCCACAAGAAAGGCAATCACACAATACATAGAAATAGAGACAGAAGGCGAAAAATACGGCGAGGTCACCATATATGACACAAGAGCATTAGGCCTCATAGGCCCTGAAAGGGCATTGGCAGATGTTCGGGGCGAAATATCCCTTTACAGCGACTGGTACGCATTACAGCCATTGTTCAAAAAAATAAAAGGCGGTTTCTATTATGTTGTGCCGGTATATTCCGGATACAGGGAATCAATGACATTGAAATCCGTTGCAGTTGTTGATGCAAAAACAGAGCAGGTAAAGCTTTTCCCATGGGGTTCACAAGAAATAATTACACCTGATGAACCTAAAGATAACGCAACAATCGAAGCACCCACCAACTGCCAGATAATCGAGACAAAAACAGTTGCAGGAAAACTTCAATTCACAATCGAATGCGAATAAAGAATAATCTCTTTTTTTAAGAATTTTTGAACTTATTTCTAACCAGATTAAAATAAAAAGTCATATCAACAACTATTACTCATGAAATGCACAACCTGCGGGAAAAAAGCAGTAATTGAGCGGATTTATGAGGGTCGTGCCTTATGCAAAGACCATTTCTTAAAATCCGTTGAAAAAACCGTCTCAAAAACTATCAGGGACAATAATCTTTTGAAAAGGGGCGAGCATATTGC
>JAUVEX010000123.1 GCA_030594585.1 archaeon
AAGTGTTAAGAAAATGGAAGACTTAGGGCTTACAATAAAGCAGCGAACAGGCAAGTCAACAAGCGTTTGGCTTACAAAAAATGCAATAGATTATTGCAGGGCCTATATGATTGAACGATTTGAGAACAAATAATTCTAAAAATGTGAGACTATTTTTTAAAATGCCTGCGCACAGGCTCAAAAATCGTTGATATTTCATCAGCAATTTTATTTTTAAGATCAAGCGGATGAAGTTTTTTATTTACAAAAGCGTTTTCAAGCGATTCATAATTTTCAAACTGGACAGTCCCTCCGAATTTTTCAGGTCGTTTAATCTCCAATACTTCGATTCTTGGAAATACAAGAAGTTTTGCTATTGATAAAACTGGATTGTCTTTAACAATTCCTTCGGAGCAATACGCTTTTTTGATTTTTTTCTTTATCGCTTCATCACTGTCAGCAACAGATATCATTGTTTCTGGCTTAGAAGATGACATTTTGCCGCCGGGTCCCTGAAGCGAAGGAATTAATGGTGTGTGTATGCATGTAAACGGCCCATAATTAAGAACAGGCGCAAGTTCGCGGCCCATCATGTGTATTTTTCTCTGTTCAATTCCCCCAACAGCGACATCCACTTTAAGTGCTTTTATATCCTCTATCTGCATAAAAGGATAGATTACTTGAGATACATGCGCATGTTCAATATCCCGCGCGATTCCCTGCATGCTTCTAAGTGCCCTGTTTATTGTAGTGTCAAGAGACATTGAAAGAAGGTCATCAATATAGCTCATTTTTCTTTGAAATGTTGAGCCTAAAACAAACTCTGCATTTTTAAGGCCCATGCTTTTGAATGATCTTTCCCATATCTTTGTTGTCTTATGGATAAAATCCCAATCCCCTTTGCGGTTAAGCCAAGTGTGCCAGTCTGCAAAAAGCACTTTTACTTTGAATCCTGCTTTTTCAAGATCCATAAGCTTTGTTATGGTTACCGCATGCCCTAGATGCACGGCCCCGGAAGTCTCGTATCCACAATAGCACACAGGATGCCTTTTTTTTGAAAGAGTGTCTTTGAGTTCTGTTTCCGTTACAATTTCAACTGTGTTTCTTTTTGCAAAAGCCATCTGTTCTGTGATATTCATGTAACGCACCTGTCAGATAATTGGCAAGCCAGGTTTATATTTTTAAACACGAAGATTGTATTTATGTTGATAATTGACGGTTCACATAAAGAGGGCGGCGGTCAGATTGTAAGGACTGCAGTTGCATTATCTGCTGTTGTGGGCGCGCCTGTGAAAATAACGAACATCCGAGCAAAAAGATGCACTTCCGGTCTTAAAAGCCAGCATCTATGCGCCATAGCGGCGGTTGCGAAAATGTGCAATGCAAAGACAAAAGGCGTTTTTTTAGGATCAAAAGAAATTGAGTTTTATCCGGGCCGTTTATGCGAAAAGAACATCAATTTGGCAGTTCCGACAGCAGCGTCTGTAAGCCTTGTTCTGCAGGCAATACTCATTGCAGGAATGCACTTAAAAAAACCAATCACAATTACAATTGACGGCGGCGCAACATTCGGTAAGTGGGCGCCGCCGATTACATACACTCAGGAAGTGTTAAGACCGATTCTTTCAAAAATAGGTTATGATTTTACTGTTTCTGTTTTAATGCACGGGTTTTATCCCAAAGGCGGCGCAAAAATTACGGCAACAGTATTGCCGCCAAAAAAACCAAACCCCTTTGTATTACAAAAACAAGAGCATTTGACATTATTTGGATTGTCTATTGCATCCAAAAGCCTTATGGCGGCACATGTTGCAGAAAGGCAAAAAAAGGCAGCAGAAAAACAAATTGAACGAGAGATATGCATAAAAGAAGAATATGTTGAAAGTGATTGTCCCGGAAGCGCTGTTGTCCTTTGGGCTAAAGGCAAAAACTCCGTTATTGGTGCAGACGCCCTTGGCGAGCGGGGAATCCCGGCAGAAAAAGTAGGTTCTGTGGCATGTGACACATTAGTAGAGATTCTTGAATCTAAAGCACCTGTTGACAGGAATCTTGCGGACCAGCTTATACCTTATCTTGCGTTTGCAGGCGGAGTAATCAAAGTTGAAAAGATAACACAGCATACTGAAACAAACATATGGGTTACAGAACAGTTTGTCAACAAGAGATTCAATATAGATTATAAAACTAATTTAATTTCTTTTTAGGGGCAACCAAATTGACCGAAAACTATATATATGATTGGCGATAATATATGTATACAACTTTAGACATGTTGCTCTTTAAGGGCGGATAACTTCATATTTGTTTTATCTCCCTTACTGGGATGTAAGAGCGGAACCTTCGGGTTTCGCTCCTTGCACCCAGTTCATTTTTGGTTTTTTTTAAATAGTGGTCGCTATCTTCTTTTAGTTAATATCATTAGTTTAAGATAAATCTAAAGAATAATAATCTGTTAAGTAATCTATTTGCCTTTGATGGATGATATTCTAAAAAATAGTTTGAATTAAAAAAATAGAAAAAAGAAGGAGCTAAAAAAGCTCCTTCTTAAAGGTATGATTTATTCTGCGTCTTCAGCGTCTTCGTCTTCTTCAGCTTCTGGAGCGTAGGTTGTTTCAGTTACTGTGTCGCCCTGGATTTCAACCATAGCGCCGGTTAGTGTGCCGCCCATAAGCTTTAGACCAGCGTTTCTTGTCTGGTCTGCACCTGCACCAGCTACAACGATTGCAGCTTTTCCTTCAGCGAAAGCACCGTCAATTGCCTGTACAATTGCTTTTCCTGCAAGGTCAGCCCACTGTGCTTTGGTTGGGGTTTTTCCTGCAACTGCAAGCTCTTCT
>JAUVEX010000061.1 GCA_030594585.1 archaeon
TTCGTGTTTAAAAATATAAACCTGGCTTGCCAATTATCTGACAGGTGCGTTACATGAATATCACAGAACAGATGGCTTTTGCAAAAAGAAACACAGTTGAAATTGTAACGGAAGCAGAACTTAAAGACATTCTTTCAAAAAAAAGGCATCCTGTGTGCTATTGCGGATACGAGACTTCAGGAGCTGTGCATTTAGGGCATGCGGTAACTATAACAAAGCTTATGGATCTTGAAAAAGCAGGATTTAAGGTAAAAGTGCTTTTTGCAGACTGGCACACATGGCTTAACCGCAAAGGAGATTGGGATTTTATCCATAAGACAACAAAGATATGGGAAAAATCATTCAAAAGCATGGGCCTTAAAAACGCAGAGTTCGTTTTAGGTTCTTCATACCAAAGAAAAATGAGCTATATTGACGATATTCTTTCAATGTCTCTTGACACTACAATAAACAGGGCACTTAGAAGCATGCAGGAAATTGCGCGGGATATTGAGCATGCGCATGTTTCTCAAGTAATCTATCCTTTTATGCAAATAGAGGATATAAAAGCACTTAAAGTGGATGTCGCTGTTGGTGGAATAGAGCAAAGAAAAATACATATGCTGGGCCGCGAACTTACACCAGTTCTTAATTATGGGCCTTTTGCATGCATACATACACCATTAATTCCTTCACTTCAGGGACCTGGCGGCAAAATGTCCTCCTCAAAACCGGAAACAATGATATCTGTTGCTGATAGTGATGAAGATATAAAGAAAAAAATCAAAAAAGCGTATTGCCCCGAAGGAATTGTTAAAGACAATCCGGTATTGTCAATAGCAAAACTTCTTGTATTCCCAAGAATTGATGTACTAGAAATCAAACGACCGGAAAAGTTCGGAGGAACTGTTCAGTTCGAAAATTATGAATCGCTTGAAAGCGCTTTTGTAAATAAAAAGCTTCATCCGCTTGATCTTAAAAACAAGATTGCTGACGAAATATCAACGATTTTTGAGCCTGTGCGCAGGCATTTTAAAAAATAGTCTCACATTTTTAGAATTATTTGTTCTCAAATCGTTCAATCATATAGGCCCTGCAATAATCTATTGCGTTTTTTGTAAGCCACACACTTGTTGATTTACCTGTTCTCTGCTTTATTGTAAGCCCTAAGTCTTCCATTTTCTTAACACTTCTTGAAATATAGGATGTTTTGGACTGGTCAGCCACATCATACATACCCTCAACAATAGATTTTATTGTTGTTGCACGGATTTGTCTGTCTGCCTGAACATTGTACAGATAAAAAAGAATTTGTTTTTCCTGGGGTGCAAGTGCGTCATTTTGTTTACTAAACTTTACTAAACTAAACTTTACTAAACTTGGTTTAGTTAACTTTACTAAACCGGATTTGGTTAAGTTTTGGTTTAGTTTGGTGTTTTTATCATATTCGCTGCTATCGTTTTCAAAGTTAACTGCTTTTTGGTTTAGTTTAGTTAAGTTAACTGAATTGGTTAAGTTTGCATTGGTTAAGTTAACTGAATTGGTTAACTGTCCTTCGGAGAAAATTTGCGGATTCGAAAGATTTTTAATTGATTGTTCAATCATATACATGCGATCATTTAACACCATTTCGTGTTCATGGTTTTGTATTGCCAATTTCCCAAAAATCATCAACTCTTTCTGATTTTGATGCATAAGGTTTATTTTATTTTCAAGAACCGCCATATGCTGTTGTAACTGAGGTATTTGAGGGTTGTTTTGTGTGTGCTTAGAGTTCATCTTTTGCTTAATATCTACAATGTCTTCATCGAGAACGCATAGTGCGTGTGTGACATCGTTAATTTTAGAGTCTGTCTCTTTTTTGCTTCCAAGAATTAATCCGCGTAAATCAGCGTATTTTAGGTCTGTTGTTTTTTTGAACTCTAAAAATTGTTCTTTGTTTTGAGTGTCTCTTTTTTTTGCAGAATTCCTAAAAAATAGCCCAAACACCATAGTACTCTTTAATGTATTGTTGCGCCAAAGATATAAATGTTGGGGTAAATAAGTATGCATATATTGATATAGTGATTGTGATTTTATGATTGATATAAATATCCTCCGGGAAACTCCAGAAATTGTAATAAAAGATCTTGAAAAACGAGGGGATAAAGAAAAGATAAAATGGATTGCAGACATTCTTGAAAAAGACAAGAAATGGCGGCAGTCAATAAACAAGGTAAATGAGCTTAGATGCAAAAGAAATAAAGTTTCTCTTGAGATATCCGCCCTAAAAAAACAAAAAAAAGATGCAGTAGAAAAGATAGCTGAAATGAAAAAAGTTGCATCAAAAATAGATGCGCTAGAAAAAACAATAGAAAATGTGAGAGTTAAGATAGATTATATGCTTTTGCGGCTTCCAAATATCATGCATGAGAGTGTACCTAAGGGTGTGGACGATACAAAAAATGTTGAGGTGCGCGCAGTCGGTAAAATAAAAAAAATGCTTTTTGAACCAAAAGACCATATAGATATTGGAGAATCGTTGGATCTTTTTGATTTAGAACGAGGGGCTAAAGTGTCTGGTGCGAGATTCTATTATCTTAAAAACGATGCCGTTCTTTTGGAATTTGCTGTAATTCGTTTTGTGCTCGACCAACTTCAAAAAGAGGGATATGAACTGATTATACCGCCTATGCTTGTAAGAGAAAAAGTAATGGAAGGTGCGGGATTTCTTCCAGTTGGTGCTGAAGACATATACAAAATAGAAAATGAGGATTTGTATCTTGTCGGAACTTCTGAGCAGGCACTTGCAGGAATTCATATGGATGAGACACTTGATGCGGCCACACTACCTAAAAAATATGCAGGGTATTCAACATGCTTTCGAACAGAAGCCGGAAGCCATGGGCGAGACACAAAAGGAATATTTAGAGTGCATCAATTTGAGAAAATTGAGATGTTTGTCTACACACACCCTAAAAAATCGTGGGCTGAACACGAAAAATTAATCAAAACAGCAGAAAAACTGGTTAAAATGTTAGAGTTACCGTACAGAGTGGTAAATATTTGTACCGGAGATTTGGGTGGTGTTGCCGCCAAAAAATACGATATTGAAGTGTGGCTCCCAGGACAGGGCAAATACCGGGAACTTGTGTCCTGCAGCAACGATACGGATTATCAGGCAAGACGGCTGAATATAAAATACCGCAATAAAGTTGGCGAGTCTCCGGCAGGCCTTGTGCATACACTGAATTCAACTGCTGTTGCTATTACGCGAATGATTGTCGCAATACTTGAGAATTACCAGCAAAAAGACGGTTCTGTTAAAATACCCAAAGTTCTTGTGCCCTATATGGGTGGAAAGACAAAAATCATAAAATCCTCATGATATCGCCCGCATAATATTCTCTTGTGTGTGTTTCTGTTTCGCGCTTTTGATGTTGTTCTATTGTTCTTGTGATTGTATTTTATTGTACGCAAAAAATCATAAACTCCTGTATTTTTGTGAGACTTGCACGCGCTAAAGTTTTATAAACATACTGTTCTTTTATTTATGGTATGTCTTATGAGCTTATAATTGCGGAAAAGCCGAGCGCGGCAAGAAAAATTGCAGCAGCACTTGCTGAAGGCAAAACAGACACAATAAAAGAAGGCACAGTATCTTACCAAAAATTTTCCCGTTCAGGAAAAGAGGTTGTTGTTGCCTGTGCGGTTGGCCATTTATATGGTGTTGCCGCAAAGTCAAAAAACTGGACATATCCTGTGTTTGATGTTGAGTGGCTTCCGACATCAGAGATAGATAAAGGTGCAGCGTTCTCAAAAAAATATCTTTCAGTTATAAAAAAACTTGCAAAAAAAGCAGACTCATTTGTGATAGCAACAGACTTAGATATTGAAGGCGAGGCAATCGCATATAATATTCTTCGCTTCGCATGCCAAAAAGAGGATGCTAAAAGAATGAAATTTTCAACACTCACTAAAAATGAACTTTCAAATGCATTCGATAATGCTCTGCCGCATATATTTTTCGGGCTTGCTGAGGCCGGAACAACACGACATGTGCTTGATTTTTACTTCGGTATCAATGTATCCCGGGCACTAACGCTTGCAGTCAGGCATGCGGGAAAGTACAAGCTTCTAACTGCTGGTCGGGTACAGGGTCCGGCGCTTAATTTTCTTGCAAAAAGAGAAAAAGAAATCGCGGCATTTACACCAGTACCTTATTTTGAGCTTGAATGTGTGACAAAAGACTTTTCTGCATTGCATGAAAAAAACCCATTTTCTAAAAAAGATAGCGCAAATCTAATTTTTGAAAAATGCAAAGGCAAAAATGGTTCTATTTTAAAAACAGAGCGCAAAAAATACAAGACTCGCCCACCAACTCCATTTAATCTAACGGATTTGCAGGTTGAAGCACACAAGCTCTTTGGAATAAAACCTTCAGAGACTCAAAAAATCGCGCAAACGCTATACGAACAGGCAACAATAAGCTATCCTAGAACAAGCTCCCAAAAACTGCCGGCGGCTCTTGATTTTAAGACAATAATAACAAAACTTAAGAGCAATATAGAATACGATAAGCTTGCAAGTATTATTTTGAGCACAAAACTTGTGCCTAATGAAGGGGCTAAAACAGATGATGCTCACCCGGCAATACACCCAACAGGGGAGAGGCCAAAGGATTTGGGCGCTCGCGACAAAAAAATATATGACTTGATTGTAAAACGATTCTTAGCTGTTTTCGGAGAAGCTGCGGTCAGGGAATCAATGACAATTGCCATCTCTGTTGAGAATGAAATCTTTATTGCAAAAGGTGCAAGAACAGTTGAAAAAAACTGGTTTGAATTGTATGCGCCCTATGTTAAGCTTGATGAAGTCACACTTCCGGACTTAAAAGAAGGGGATAATATTGATATCCGCAAGATAAATCTGCTTGAAAAAGAAACAAAACCGCCTAACCGGTACAATCAGGCATCGATAATACGAGCGCTTGAAAAACGCGGTCTTGGAACCAAGGCGACGCGCGCAGAGATTGTCGGCAACCTATACAAACGGGGCTACTTGAAAGAGGACCGTATTGAAGTCACATCTTTAGGCCTTAAGGTTATAGAAACACTTGAAAAATACTGCCCTGAGATAATTTCCGAAGAGCTTACGCGCCGTTTCGAAAATGAGATGGTTGAAATAGAGAAAGGAAAAACAAAGGGTGCTGCGGTTCTCAAAGGTGCTGAGAATGAACTTACAATCATACTTGAAAAATTCAAGAAAAATGAAAAAGAAATCGGCACATCACTTCTTGACTCCGCCATGAAAGCGCAACAGGAAGAAAATTTTCTTGGAAAATGCCCTAAATGCGAAAAAGGAAATTTGCGCATGATAAAAACCCGTATGGGATCTAGATTTGCCGGATGTTCATCATATCCTGAATGCAAAAATACATATTCTCTGCCAAAAACAGGGCTTATAAAAAAAACAGATAAGGTTTGCGAAGTATGTAAAACGCCAATCATAACTGTTATAAACAAAGGCATCAAACCATGGTCGTCATGCATTGACTTAACATGCCCAACAAAGGCATTGGTCAAAAAGCCTGCAAACCCGGCAGAAGATAAGAAATAGATTCGGATAAGAAAGATTATTAGATTATGCTTTTGCTATGGTTGTGGCTGGTTTATAACGGAATTTTTCGCTTCCTTCTTTAATCTGCCCTATTATCGCTGCCTGTCTATCGACACCATCTAAAGCATACCTGAAATTATCATTCACATATTTTACAACTTCATCTGCAACATCCTTCTCTACTGTAACTGTGAAACCAACGCCCATATTAAACGCTTCAAACAGACCTTCTTCAGTAACATATGGT